>JBBJNV010000008.1 GCA_037721215.1 Gemmatimonadaceae bacterium | reverse complement strand
GGCGGAATGCGGAAAGGTTTTGTGTATTGCACAAGCAAGCCAGCAGTAATTGGATCGAGCGGGGAGGGGAGTTCGGGGCCTGGCAGGCAGCCGGGCAATCAGTCGAGGCGGGAGGCGGCAGGCGGGCTGTCGAGTGCGAAGCTAACAACGGAGAGAAAATGGGTCAAGCGTAACCAGCGAGGTCAGTAGGACAGGTAGCGGAGCGGGTGCTTCTTGATGTCCGCCATGAGCAGTGCGAGCTCCGCGCTCACTCGCGCGATTTCCCGTGTGAGCGTGCTGTCAGTCCGCGCACGCCCGAGCGGGCTCGCGGGGTTGCTTACCAGCGCTTTCAGAGTGTCGATGCTCGAACGTATTTCTCCAACGGTCCGGAAAAGAGTAGAGTCGCGGCGAAACCGGCCAACATTGCCGTCACCGGATTGAATCAGCATCATGATGCTGTCCGTTTGTGCGCGAATCCGCGCCACCCGCGCGCCAGCGTCACCTCGCATCACCAGGCCGGCACTTCCGCTTCCCCGCGTCACCTTGGTCATGAGCCCCGACGCTATCTCGCCTGCGTTTGCGATCTGCGGCATCCCGGTCGCCCTGAATGCACCAATTGCGCTTCGCGGCGATTTTGCCTGCGCTAGAATCTTGTTGCCAGTGTCGGTTAGCTCGCCGAGCTGCAGAATCAGCTGATCGACTTGCACGCCAACGTTGCCGAGTGCCTTCTTTTCGTGTGAAAACAGAGTGTCGCCGCTGGTGATGGCGGGCGACTGCGACGTTGCCGACGCGATATACACTACCGGGCTGCCGATCAGATTCCCGCCCGGACGGATGTCCACATAAGCACCCCGGCGGATAAAATTGAGCCGGTCCGCAAGTATTTCTGTTTCAATGGCGAGCCGCGCAGTCGTGTCGGTCGATGTCGAGCGAAACTCGATATTTTTGACGAGCCCGACCCTCTGCCCGGCCAGCCAGACCTCGGTGCCCTGCAGCACTCCAACCGCGTTGTCCGTAACCACGTAAAGTGTCGCCGTATCCCCGTGCAGAGCTCCGACCCTCGCAAAAATGAGAATCGACAGAACAACCGCGGCGACTGCCGCAGCCGCAATGATGCCGGTTCGCAATTCGCTCCATCGGATTTCGCGGGCCATGCCGAAAGGTAGAGGCGTGAACTTCATTGAAGCAATGCCGGACGGATGCTCGAGTCATAATATTGGTTGCCGGAGGTAGTCAATGAAACTTTGTTATTCGGCGATCGGGATCGCATTGGTGTGTCTGGCGCCCGCAGGGTCCGCCGGGCAGAACGCGCCTGCTGTAGATCCGGTCATCAGCCGGATTCAGGCGGAAGGGATGGAGCGTTCGCAGGTTTACCGACTTGCACAGACGCTCTCCGATTCAATTGGCCCGCGGCTGACCGGCGCCCCGTCTCTCAAGGCTGGAAACGACTGGCTCGTGAGCCAATACCGAACGTGGGGAATCCCGGCACGTCTTGAACAATTCGGCACGTGGAAGACCTGGCGGAGGGGGCTGTCGCACATCGACCTGATCGCGCCCCGGGTACGTTCGCTCGAAGGGACGATGCTTGCCTACAGCCCCGGTTCGGCTCAGCCCCTGCAGGGCGAAGTGACGATTCTTGGCGACGCGGCGGACAGCATCGCGTTCCAGCGATGGCTGCCGGCCGTCAAGGGAAAGATCGTCCTGATGTCGGCGCCGTCTGCGTCCTGCCGGCCGGACATGGATCTTCAGCAATATTCGCTGCCGGCAACGCTCGCTGCCATCCGCGCCGAACGGAGCGCGGCGACGGCTGGCTGGACAGCTCGGATAGAGCGAACCGGCTACAACTCCCGCACACTTCCGGCTCAGCTCGAGAGCGCCGGTGCGATCGGAGTTCTGACGAGCACATGGAGCGGTGGCTGGGGGGTCAACCGGATCTTTCGCGCCCGCACCGAGCGGGCGCCGATGTTCGACGTAGGCTGCGAAGACTATGGCCTGTTGTACCGTCTGGCCGAACGGTCGCAGAAGCCCGTCGTGCGACTCTCGGCCGAGGCGTCCTGGCAGGGAGTGGCTCCGATGTTCAATGCGATCGCCGAGATCAGGGGGTCGGAAAAACCGAACGAGTACGTGATGCTGTCAGCGCACTTCGACAGCTGGGACGGTGCGTCAGGATCGACCGATAATGCGACGGGAACTGTCACGATGATGGAGGCAATGCGAATCCTGCGCACGGTTTATCCGAAGCCGAAGCGCACGATTCTGGTTGGCCACTGGAGTGGAGAAGAATTTGGTTTGCTGGGATCGCGCGCATTCGCGGCGGATCATCCGAAGATCGTCAGCGGTATGCAGGCGCTGTTCAACCAGGACAATGGTACAGGGCGGGTGATCAATATATCCACGCAGGGTCTCATGAATGCGGGAGCACACTTTACCCGATGGTTCTCGATGATGCCGCCGGAGGTGTCTGCAGGAATCACACTTCAGACTCCGGGAAGACCCGGAACCGGAGGCACCGATCACGCAGCGTTCATATGCTACGGAGCGCCCGCTTTCGGTCTCTCGTCGCTCGACTGGAACTATGGTGCATACACATGGCACACCAATCGCGACACGTTCGACAAGATCGTTATCGACGAAGTGAAGAACAACGCGGTGCTGACGGCAATGCTGGTATATCTCGCCTCCGAAGATTCGCAGCGGGTGGGGCGAGAGCGGGCAATTCTTACTGATCCCCGCACTGGCGCTGTGACACCATGGCCGGAGTGCCCGAAAGCCGCTCGCAGCTGGGAAGAGAATACGAGGTAAACATGATCCGGATATATGGGATCCCATGCATCATCCAGCGGTTTTTTTACGGGCGCTGATTCGTCAGGTCATTCCGGTAGACGACACCATCCTTCATCACAAACCTGACTCTCCGCACGGCTGAAACATCCGCAAGAGGATCACCTTCCACCGCAACCAGATCGGCGCGCATGCCTGCCGCCACGCGTCCGATCAGTGACTGCAGGCCAAGGATTCCGGCGGTTCCCGACGTGGCGGAGATGAGAACGTCACGCTGCGGCATCCCGTATTCGACCATCAATTCGAGCTCGAGCGCGTTGTCGCCATGCGCGAATACACCGGCGTCGCTGCCGGTGCAGATTTTCACCCCTGCGGCTCTCGCCGCCGCGAACGCGCGCCGCTTGCGCTCGATTGCGTCCGTGGCGCGTTCCTGCCCCTTTTTCCAGCCACGGTATCGCTGTATCGATTCGGTTGCAGCCAGTGTGGGGCAGTAGGCTACCCCCGCGCGGGCCATGGCTCGGAACACCTTCGGCGTTCCTTCATCCCCGTGCTCGATTGTCGCCGCGCCAGCGTCGACCGCTCGCTGCATACCCTCGGCGGTGGAAGCATGGACCACGAGCCGGCGGCCTGAGGCGTGCGCCGTGGTTGCGGCAAGTCTGAGCTCGTCCACCGAAAACGTCGGACGGGCGCCGGCGTCCGGACCCCATCTGTAGTCACCGTACAGCTTTATCCAGTCCGCGCCGCGTCCGATTTGATCCCTGACTACGCGTTGGAGTTCTGGACCATCCGCCTCTTCCGCGCCCTGCTTCGGCTCGAAAGCATATGCCGTACGAGCTGGTGCGTACGAGCCGGTGGCAACGATTGCCCGGCCTGAGATGAGCAGTCGCGGCCCCGGGATTATCCCGGCTGCTATTGCCTGACGGATTCCGGTGTCTGCATCGTCTGCGCCTTCGGTACCAAGGTCCCTGATGGTCGTGAAGCCGGCGAGGAGAGTATTGCGCGCGTGGACCGTGGCACGCGCGGTGCGCAGGGCCAGCGATTCCTTCAGAACCTGGTCCACCCACGGCGTTTCGTCGTAAGGGTGCAGGAACAAATGCGTGTGGGCATCGATCAGCCCCGGCATCAGTGTCATCCCGGGTAATGCGAGCCGCGTAGCCCCCGCCGGAATGCGGCGCGGATCGGAGGGGCCGCTATAGATGATGTCGTTCCCGGTGACGACAACTATCCAACCGGGATGTACCGCGGCCGAAGTTCCGTCGAACACGCGTGCGGGCACGAGGACGGTCGACGGCTGAGCCCCCTGCGCCCGGATCGCGCAAAGCGGCATACATGCCGCCAGCAGCAGGGCCCGGATATTCATATGCGCGCGGCGGGACTCGAACCCACGACCTTCGCCTCCGGAGGGCGACGCTCTATCCAACTGAGCTACGCACGCGTATCGCGCGGTTCCTGTTGGTACGGAGCCGGCTTGAGGATAGTAACCCACGCTCAGCGGAGGGTCAACGCGTGGCAGGCGTTGTGTGGCAGGCATTGCCATTCCACTGTGTGTCATGCCCCGCTTAACTTGCCAGCATGCCAATCAACTCGAGAAAAGTCACCGTCATTCCCGGCGATGGAATAGGACCTGAAGTCATTGCTGCTGCCCTTCGCGTGATCGAGGCGACCGGCGTCAAGGTGCAGGCCGATGTGCGCCACGCTGGCGCCGAGATGTTCCGCAAGGGGATAGTCTCCGGAGTTCCGCAGGACACCATCGAATCAATCGAAGAGACGAAGGTCGTTCTCAAGGGACCACTTGAAACTCCCATCGGCCACGGAAACAAGAGTGCCAACGTCACGCTGCGCACCCTGTTCGAAACTTTCGGAAATCTTCGTCCGGTCCGTGAATTACCGGGTGTGACGACGCCCTTCACGGGACGCAAGCTGGATATCGTCATCGTCCGTGAGAACGTCGAAGATCTATACACCGGCATCGAGTACATGCAGACCCCTGGAGTCGCCCAGGCCCTGAAGATCATCACCCGGCTGGGGTGCGAAAAGATCGTTGAGCTGGCATTCGAGTTTGCGATTGCCGCGGGACGGCAGAGAGTGCACTGCGCGACCAAGGCAAACATCATGAAGCTCACCGAGGGGATGATGCAGCACACCTTCGAGGAAATCGCGCCGCGTTATCCCCAGATCGAGGCAAAACACATCCTGATCGACAACTGTGCGCACCAACTTGCAATGCGCCCCGAGCAGTTCGACGTGATTGTCACGACCAACATGAACGGCGACATCCTGAGCGACCTCACATCGGGGCTCACCGGTGGCCTCGGTTTCGCTCCTTCGGCAAACATCGGCAGCGAGGTGGCGATATTCGAGGCAGTGCACGGGTCTGCACCCGACATCGCCGGCAGGAACGTTGCAAACCCCACTGCGATCGTTCTCTCTGCCGCAATGATGCTTCGGCACATCGGTGAAGGGACGGCAGCGAATGACATCGAGCAGGCTGTGCTGGTGACACTCGAAAGCGGAATGCGAAGCGGTGACATGAGTGGCACGGCGCCGCCTTCGTCAACGACCGATTTTGCGAACGCAATCATTTCCAACCTGGGTCGTGAGTCGACGACTTCGGCTGCGCGCGATTTTCACGCGGTACGGATATCGCCCATGCGAGACGAAGTTTCCGTCATGCCTGTCACTACTCGGCGCGTGACCGGCGTCGACATTTTTATTGAGAGTGAGCTGCAGCCAGCCGAGCTTGGAGGTTCGCTGGGGAGGCTGGTGGAGGGCAAGACCTTGTCGCTTCACTCGATCGGCAATCGTGGCAACACTGTTTTTCCGGTGACTGATCAGACAGTGAGCCTCGTCGACCAGTATCGTTGCCGGTTCCTCGCCAGAAATCGGACTGGCGACATCAGCGATGCCGAGATTCTCTCGCTTCTCACCCGTATTGGCAACGTCCACCGGTGGATGCACATCGAGAAGCTGCAGCAGTTCGACGGAGAAGACGCGTTCAGCAGATCCGGCAAATAGTTCTGCCTGCGACACGCTCGCTCCAGCTCCGGTTAATGCATGACCCAGTGATTGACGGAATGACTGCATTCTGTCGTGCGCGCGACGTATCGTAAAAATAACATGACCAGGACCATTCGTTTCATCCTGCTCGCACTTCCCGCTGTCCTTGCGACGTCATCGCCCGTGAACGGCCAGACTGCGTTGCCGATTAAACATTCCGGCAAGCCGACCGTCGCCGCCATCACTCCCGCGGACGCGATGACTCGGCTCTATATCCTCGCGGACGATTCGATGATGGGCCGCCGGTCTGGCACAGAAGGCGGTCTGAGAGCCACCGCCTACATCGAGCGCGAAATGCGCCGTCTGGGTCTCGTCCCCGCAGGCGACAATGGGACGTATTTCCAGGCCGTACCATTGTTCACCCGTTCGTTCGACGCCGCGTCGCAGCTGACCGTGGGCAATACCGCGGTTGTTGGCGCTGCGGATTATTTCCCGCTGCATCCTGGCGGTACTGCGCGTTCCGTCAATGGAGCGCAGGTCGTGTTTGCCGGGAGCACCACCGACATCTCGACACTGATCTCCCGTGCTCAGGGTGCCGGCAAGGTGGTGCTGGTAAGCGGACCGCCGGCAGGGCTATCAACCAGATATCCCGAGGCCGCGGCATTCATGGTCGTGGTGCCGGATCCCGCATTGCCTCAACTGAGGCGAGCGGTAATGAATACGCCGACGCTCATGAGGAGTGACGCCGATACCGTCACCAGACAGTTGACCATCGCATTGCCTGCCGCCTCGGTGACAAGATTTCTAGGCGTGCCGCTTGCGAACGCGCGGCCAGGCACCGTCGGTGGCACGCTGAGGGGCGAGATAAAATTCCGGAGCGTACAGGCGCCGTCGCGTAACGTCGTGGCGATTCTGCCGGGTAGCGATGCCAGGCTTCGTGGCCAGTACGTCGCGATAGGCGCGCACAGCGACCACGTCGGCCTCCGGTACGGCGGCCCACTCAACCATGATTCGGTTCGCGCGTACAACAAAATCGCGGAGCAGATCTATGTTGCCAGGAAAAAGGAACTGCCTGATTTTCCGGGGGATGGTCTGACGCCGCGAGAGCGAGCGTCAATAGTTGTCAATGTGGACAGCCTGAAGCGCATCCGGCCAGTACGTCTGGACTCGATCAACAATGGCGCCGACGATGATGGCTCGGGCTCGATTGCGGTAATCGAGATCGCCGAAAAGTTTGCCGCCGCGCGTGTGAGACCAAGGCGTTCGTTGCTGTTTGTATGGCACACAGGCGAAGAGCTCGGGCTCTTCGGGGCTGGATATTTCACAACCCATCCAACTGTTCCTCGCGATTCGATCGTAGCTCAACTCAACGTCGACATGATTGGCCGGGGCGAAGCTTCGGATCTTCCGGGCGGCAATCCGGGCTATCTGCAGCTCATTGGATCGCGGCGGTTGTCGACCGAACTGGGTGACATGGTAGAAAGTGTCAACAAATCCGGCCGTCATGGTTTCACGTTCGACTATACGTTCGATGCCGACGGACATCCGGAGAACTATTACTGTCGCAGCGACCATTATGAGTATGCGCGCTACGGCATCCCGATCGTCTTCATGAGTACTGGCGGGCATATCGACTATCATCAGCTCACCGATGAGCCGCAATACATCAGCTACCCTCACCTCACTCGTGTGACAAAGCTGATGGCTGACTTAGCCGCGAGTGTTGCGAACCTGGATCACCGGGTTGTTGTGGACAAGGCAAAGCCGGATCCGAAAGGGGACTGTCAGCAGTGAAGGGGCTGCAGGACAACAAAAAACGGCGACCGGGTTTCCCGGCCGCCGTTTTTTGTCGAGAGCTTGTTACGCCAGAAACGGCGTGACGATCGCGGTGACTTGCGCTTTCGTCAGAGGCTCGTCGAACGCCTCTGTCACTGCACCGATACCACCGTTACCGGTGCCAAGCGCCGTAATGTCAAGGCCAGCCTGCATGGCGAGATCTTCGCCATTGTAGATACCCTGTGTGAACGCAGGCAGATCGCCGCGGCTATTGCCGGTGATCCAGCCCTTTTGCCCGCGCATGCGGCGAACCTGTGAAGCGTGTCGCGCCTCGACGGAATGAATGGTCAGAGCAGCGGTGAGAATCGCCTTGTCGCCCATCAGACGCGGCGCCTGCCCCTTATACGCACGCACACCCGTATCCTCGAAAGCCTGAGCCAGCGCCATGAAGGGTGGATACTGCGCAGTGCCCGTGAAGTTGAAGCCCGGCAGGGCACCCTTCGCGGTAAAGTCGAAATTCGGCTTCGCTCCTGGTGTGGCTCCGCGGCCCCTGATCAGCCCCTGAAGAGCGGTGATATGGACGTTCTCGTGATCCCTGATCTGGGTAAAAACCACGAGATCGGCTGCGGGGATAAGGCCCGCCCCAGCTACACCGCGGGTGTAAAACTCGCCCTCGAGGTACTCGAGCAGAAGTGCGAACTGAAGTACATCGAGCACGTCGGCCGGAGTCTGCCCGTAGACATCCCTGGCAAGGGCGCCAAGCGCAATCGGCACCGAACCCAGTGCCAGAGCGGCCATCACCTTGCTGCTGGCGAATGCGCCCTTTGCAATAGCGTCACGACGTGAGACGATGGGCTCCATCATCTCCGGGTCGAGACCCTGCATGAGAGTTGTGTTCTCCATGATTACGATATCTCCTTAACCGTTGTTGTTGGGACCCTGGACGAACGCCGGGATCGTACCGGCAAACGCCAGCTTGTTGACGATGAAGCCCTGCGCGGCGCCTGCCACTTTCTGCGGTGAGAAAGCATCATCGAACGGGGTCAGGGAGAAGGCAGTGGTCTTTGGCGCAATGAGGTCAGCGATTGCTGCAGCGTGGCGCGCCTCGACGGAGACAATCTTTCCCGCAACTGTGAGATTAGCGGCATTCGTGAGGTATTGCGCGGCGCCGTTGTAGGCTGCGACGCCCAAGTCCTCGAACGTCTTTGCGGTTCCAAGGATCGAAGCGCGGCTGCTGAAGTTGACGTTCGGATAGACCGGCGTAAGCGTGAAACCATTTGCTGTGCCGAGTATAGTCCGCAGTGCTTCACGGTGAATGACTTCGTGATTCCGGATGTCGGTGAAAATCATCTGCTCGGCTGCGCTCAGCCCCGAGGCACCAAAGCCGTTGGCGACTCGCACGTAAAAATCTGCTTCGAGCTGCTCCAGCGCATATGCGAACTGGAGAACAGCGATGTCGCCTTTCGCGAAATCGATAGTGACGGTCGACCCTGTGCCGGGGCCGCCGATAACGCCGGGGCCACCACCTGGCCCACCCGGCTGAACTGGCACTCCGCCGTCATCGCAACTGGCGAGCATGCTCGGCAGAAGCACCATCGTGCCTCCGACGCCCATCAGCTTCAGAAAATTGCGCCGCGATCTGGGATCCCAGAGTTGCGCGGTCGTTTCTAGCACCAGCGTCTTGTCTGCGTCAGGCATTTGCCCCATCTCCATTGATCTGGTCTGTGCTTGCTGGCTGCGCCCGGATCAGGAACGAACGCCCGCCAAGGAACCGGGGCTGCGGATGCTTCGCTGCTTGCCCGGTAGATTCTGGAACGCTGGTTATACGCGCCGTCTGCGGAAGCGGATCTCAGATGGTTGCTTCGGCGAAAATCGGCCCGTGATTTCACCCGCGATCGCGTGTCGCAGTTATCCTGGGGTGCGGCCGCCGTCGTCCTGACTGGCGATGTCCAGAACACTGTTCAGCAACTCCATGAGTTGTTGCTGATTCAGCCGAATCTGTTCCAGATGATGGGCCTGTTCGAGTGACAGAGGTCCATGAATTTCTCGTTCCAGCAACTCGATGTAGCCGAAGATTGCCTGCATCGGCGTCCGCAATTCGTGGCCCAGAGCGGCAACCAGATCCGCTTTACCGCGCTTCGCCCGTACTTCACGCAGGCGTGCGTCCGTGATCCGTTTGCGCAGCCGGCAATTGCGCGCTTTCATCGCCACCAGCTCGGCGTTCTGTTCCCTCAGTACGTCTTCGAGCTGCGCATGAGCGGCCGTCGGGAGTTCTGACGACCGGGATGTCGCACGTCTTTGCGTCTGTTTCGGTTCAGCTTTGTCGCGGCCAATGTGCATTGGCCCTCCGGTTGACCGGGAGAATTGCAACAACGGCGCCAGCGAATCCCTGCCGGCGGGTACAGCCATCCAGCGCGTAACCGTACATATATGGGACCCCATACGATTGCGGAGGGTTGCATATGGTCAGGAAATTGTCGTGTCGCGTCTCTGTCTCCCGGCGGTCCGATGGCTTGAATGTTGCGACTCGCACCCAGGGCGGAAGACGGTTCCGCATCGCTGCGTTATCAATGCGCCCGAATCGGGCGGGGGGGATGCATGGCGGACGACATGGGAAACAAAGGCGGGGATCAGAAGGGCGGTTCCTCCAAGGGCGGAATGGGCGGCTCGGACAGTGGCTCCGGCGGCATGGGCGGATCGGGAGGCTCAGGAAAGTCGGGAGGCGGTTCGGGCGGACTGGGCGGCTCGGATAGTGGCTCCGGCGGCATGGGCGGATCGGGCGGCTCAGGAAAGTCGGGAGGCGGTTCGGGCGGAATGGGCGGCTCGGATAGCGGCGGCTCCGGCGGAGGTTCCGGTAGCTCTGGAGGAGGCTCGGGTTCGGGCGGAGGATCCGGCGGGTCCGGTAGCGGCAAGTCGGGTGGATCGGGTGGTTCCGGAGGTGATTCCGGGTCGAGCGGCGGTTCTAACGGAGGTTCAGGATCCGGTGGCGGCTCAGGCTCTGGTGGTGGCTCTGGCTCGAGCGGCGGCTCCGGTGGAGGGTCAGGCGGCGGTTCGGGCGGAGGGTCAGGCGGCAGCTCCGGCGGTTCAGGCGGCAGCTCCGGCGGATCGGGCTCGGGCGGGTCGCACTAGAAAAAGCGACGCAATCCGACCGCAGAAAACAGGGGCGCACTGATTTCAGTGCGCCCCTGTTGACTACAAGCGGATCGCGCCGCCCACAACGATCAACTGCGGCGAACTGACTTCGGGCGGTCAGTCATGACCTTCGCACCCGGCCCGACCGCCGACTCTGATCGCTGAGGATCTCCTTCAGGACGCCAAGGGTGTTCGCCAATTGCTTCAACTCGGAGCGGGAAAGATTTTTCAATCCCTCCTCCAGCTTCGACTGGCCGGCATGAGGTTTTCGCTTCAACAGGGCGCGCCCGGACGGAGTCAGCGAGATGCACACCTTTCGCGCGTCACCGCGATCGACCACACGCGTGACAAGGCGCCGTTCGACGAGCCGGCTCACAACCATTGACGCCGAGCTTTGATGCGTAAATGTACGCGCCGCCAATTCGTTGATTGACAACGCCGGGCCGCCAGCGAGTTCCTCGAGCACGTACATCTGCGCTCCGCTGATTCCAGGCGTCTGCTCCGCTCCTCGCCCCGAACTGCGAAGACTTTGAAACACCGAGCGAATCGAATCGATCACCGTGGCCATATCGGCTTGCACGTGTCGGCCGCCTGAAGATCCGCTGGATGATGTTTGCGAGGCCATGTAGATGGGGAAGGGTTACCGCTAAGATATGCCATTCGGACAAAACGCGGAACCGTGACTTTCCTGCCATCATTATTTAATTCCTGACCGCGGCATCCTGCGTACAAAGGAGCTGCGCTGTGCAAAATGCGTCAGCGATAACAACCCGCCGAAGCGACGATGCGTATCGCCTGGCTATAACGCCCCACGTAGTGTCAAACCAGCATACACAGAGCGTCCTGGCGCTGGCTCGAAATACTTCGCCCGCGCAGCATTGACAGCCACAGACGGAGCGTAACGGCGGTCGAAAATGTTCTGCACCCCTGCGGTCACCGACAGTGACGGATCGCCGAATAGCGCCCGGGTTCCCGCGCGGACGTGGGCAACCTCGTAACCAGGCCCGCGGTCGCTATTCCCATCATCAAGAAAAACGGAACCCGCGGCTTCACCTTCCACAACCGCAAATGCGCGCCTCGATGACAGCGTAACCGCACCCTGGACCCGGTGACGCGGCGTTCCCGGGATGTCATTGCCATCAAAGATTTTTGGACCGGCGACAAAGCGTTCGAACCGAAAACGCGAGTACGTGTAAGACGCCGTCATCCCAAAACTGCCAGCCTCCGCACCCAGGCCGGCTTCGGCGCCCGCGCGCCGCGTCTGACCGGCATTTCTGAAAAAACGGCGGCCATCACTGACCGGAATCTCGAATGGCACTAGCTCGTCGCGCACATGAGTGGTGTATCCTGCAAGATCGTATCGCAGCGACCGACCAAACTCGCCCTTGAGCCCCGCCTCCAGCGTTGTCGATCGCTGGGGCTCGAGATCGCGATTCAGGCCCGCACTTCCATCGGCCTGATTGCCAAGCTCGGTAGCGGTCGGAGTTTCGAAGGCAGACGAGATGTTGGCATATACTGAGTGGGTTTGGGCGAGGCGCGAGACGGCCCCGATGATCGGGGTGACAGCGGCCAGTACCCGGACGCCGGAATCGTCCGGGTTTCCGGCACTTGTCAACCGGTCACGCACTTCGAACCGGACGCGGTCAGCGCGCGCTCCAGCCGTGATGCGGAACCGCTCGCTCACTGCCATCTCATTGTTCACATACAACCCGGCGCTGGACACGAGCTCGCGCTGATCGAGCGTGATCCCACCGCGTTCCGATGCAGGATCGGGACATTCGGGTGTAGCCGCCGGAGCGCGGATGGTATCGGCGCAGTTCACGTAATTCCGTCTCAGGTCGTTTTGTCCCTGCAGGTCGAGCCCGGCCGTCAGCTGGTTCCTGCGCCCCAACGCCATGCTGGTCTGGCTTGCACGAACACTCGCCCCGCCACTGTGACGGCCAATCTCCACAACCGCAAAAGTCAGCGGATTGTCAAGACTCCGTGCCCCTCCGAATGCGGAAACGACGACTTTACCATTGCCGGCAGGGCGTGTTGCGCTAAGGCCTCCCTGCATCTGCTTGACTGCCTTCCGGGCGTTCCTTCTTACGGAGACCGGATCTGCGCCGTCGGGATCCAGTCGCATCTGTTCAGCGGTAAGGGCTCCGGGATTCTCGGCCAGAGGCATATCGAGACCCATCAGCGACAACACATAACTGCTACCTGCTGCTGCGACGCCCGCCCTCAGGAAGCCGTTCAGGGCGCGCTGGGCCGCGTGTGAGCGTGCACCCCGCGTTCGGTTCGATCCGAGGTCGGCCTGGTAGAAACCGCTGCCGGCGGACCCGGCGGCTGCCAGCACCGAGCGCTTGAATTGATTGCTGCCGGCCCAGTGCCGTGCTTCTGCCTCGAACGCCGACGCCGGGGGGGCTTCCGATTTGATATCGATCACACCACCGGATGCATTCCCGTAGAGCGCTGAAGCCGATCCGCGGATGACCTCGACGCGACCGACGGATTCAAGGCTCAGGTAGTCGAGGGGGGTCTGACCGTCGGGAAGCGTCAGCGGCATGCCATCCCGGAGTACACGGACCCCACGTATTCCAAACGCCGACCGCGCACCGAAGCCGCGGATGGCGAGTCTCGGATCCTGTGACGGATTGTTGCGGTTGTTCACCGAAAGTCCGGGCACCAGCGATAGCATCTCGTCGACGGCGACGTGACGCTGGCCGGGACGAGTGCTATCCGGAGTGACAACCGTCAGCGCGAATGGAGCCAGGAGCACGCTGGTGGCACCGGTTCGAGTAACTGTCACGACCACTGGTGTCAGCTTCCTCACCACGGAATCCTGGGAACGCGCCTCTCTCGCTACGGCGCCCGGGGCCAGCGCAAGCAACAGTGCGATCAGCCTCGCACCATTGAACCGGCCCGTCAACACTCATTCCCGCGTGTTCGAGCGGGGGTTACCCGGTGAACGGTCCGAATAATATGGGAGCCAATATAAATCGCGGCGCAGGCAGTCAGCACGAGAGCTTATCCGCGGGCCGCGTCAGGGAAGTTTCCGGGCGCCATCGCCGCGTGTGAACAGCAGGCTGGTCTTTCGCCCTCCGTAAGCCGCCTGGACGATGTTGATCTGATCCCGGTACATGTCGAACAGAACGTGACTGGTGATTGACAATCCTGACAGTCCTCGCGGTGCCGAACCTTTCAGGCACAACCACATCAGGTCTCCGTTACGCCTGCCACCGCATGAGGTGAGAGGAATCCGGCGTCCCGTGGCATCTGTGACTCTGAAGGCGGCCTGAGCATACGTCACGAACGGCGATTGCCCGTCAGGTGCTGTCCTGGGAGGCCGTCTTGACGCAAGCCACCGCACGTGTGCGAGCGACGCCGTCGTGTAATCGTCGACGAAAACCCGCAGAGATATGCGAACTGTGCGACTCGACGCCTCATGAACCACCTCGGCCAGGCTCGTATGGATTGGGTGTGCACTGACACGAGAGGGCAGAAAAACCGCGGAGATCGCAAGGGCCGCCTGCAGAAACAATGTCCCGATTCGGGCTTTGCGCAGAGTTGCTTCTACCATGGACGTCGTTCTACAGCCCACTCCACCGCAACCACCATCACCGCGCTGGAAACGAGCAGCACACGAAGTCTCAGGCCGGCCGCGGACGTCGCGGAACTGAGCAGCCTCGAAATCACCCAGTCCGCAGAGACAAAAATCATCGCGGCAATTGCGAGCACGACGATCTGCCCAAGCTCGATCCCGACGTTGAATCCGAATAGCGGTAAAGCAATCCGGTCAGAAAACAGGTCGCGCAGATAATTAGCGAAGCCGGCCCCATGCACGAGGCCAAACACTCCCGCAAACACTGGACGATAGCGACCATGCCAGAACGCGCTCTCCCGGTTGCGAACGACGATGTTCTCGATACATGTCGCGACGATCGTCACCGGAATGAGGAACTCGATAACGTCAGTCGGAAGCTTGATTGCGCCGGTCACGGCGAGAGCGAGCGTTAACGAGTGTCCAACGGTGAACGCCGTTATTACCCATAACGCGCTTCGCCAGTCGCGGGGCCTGTATATAGCGGCAAGCGCCAGCAGAAACAGGATATGATCCATCGCCGCCAGATCCGTGATGTGGCGAAACCCGAGCTCTACGAATGACAGAAACTCGGACATCAGCTTTTAAGCGAGTCGAGCATCGCTCTCACTGACTGGGGCCGCTTATCGAACCGCGGGTTGATTGCCAGCGCGCGTTCGAAGTGTAATCGCGCGCGCGCGTCATTCCCGAGTGCACGTTCGATTACGCCAGCGTGGTAGCTAAGCGTCGCGTCATCGGTGCCCAGGCGCAGTGCCTGCGCCATTGCTACCCTAGCTTCGATATTCCGGCCGGACTTGTGCAACGCCCACGCAAGGATGTCGTAACCGTAAATGTCGTGCCGCGCTAAGAGGTCGGTGCGGGCGACTGCCAGCACCTCGCGCACGCGGGCATTCCGGTCGAGCAGCATCAGACTCGACGCCCTGTCATGCGCGGCACCGCTTGCCGAAACTGTCGCTTCAAGTGCCTTGAAATACTGACTCGACATTGCGGTGTCCCCCGCAACGGCATAGGCGTTGCCAAGCGCTCCCAGCGTGAGAAGATCGGGTCGGATTGCAACCGCGCGCTCACCGAAAAGGATTGCCATTCGCGGATTTCCGTTTGCGGCTTCGAGTCGCGACATCGCTGAAAGCAGCCGATGATCACCGGGATTTCGCTCGAGCCCGGCCTCGAACGTTTTTCGGGCGCCGCGGAGTCGCCCATGTTGCATATCCAGGTCGCCAGCGCGCAAATAAAACCAGGCCGCCTGTTCGCGCGGAAGATCCGGGCGTCGTTCGACCTCGGCTAGCGCCTGACGCAGCAGATCCCGGGCTCCTCGCGAATTTCCCGTCAGCTCCATCCACCGCGAGAGGCGAGGTGCCACGGAGAGGTGCGTACGCACACCATTCACTGAGCTGAATGCGATCCGGGCTGCATCGTACTCGCCGCGTTCGAGTTTGATTTCGCCAAGCAGCGCCAGGTATTGAGGAATATCCGGTTCGCGACTGACCAGCTCGCTGATGACAGAGTCCGCAGCTGCGAACTCGTGACGCGCTACGAGCGCAGCGCCAAGCGTGACGAAGCTCGACCCGTTACGTGTCTTGCGCAGCGAAATAGACCTCCGTGCGTACTCCTCAGCACGGACGTAGCTTGATTGGTCGCCGGTTTCTCTCGCTTTCTGCAGATGGAGCGCGCCCAGCTGGCCAAGAGCAATAGCACTCAGGGAATCGGCCGCGAGGGCGCTGCTCCACGCCGCGATCTGCGCGTCCCGTTCGGCAGAACCGGCATTTTCGCTGCGCGCGTGGTCCACACGACCGGCGCTCATTGCCCATACACCCGCAATCGCGGCGGGCAGAACAAGAACGATCATGGCAACCCGGGCGCTGAGGCTCACCGCAATTCGGTCGCGAAAGGCGATTTGCCGCCCACAGTTACCTTGGCGCTCCGAGGTACGGGAATGTCGTCGAGAATGTTCTTACACTGGCCGGCACATTATCGGACGTGAGATTTGGAAGAACCGGCTGTGTGTTGTCCAGTACGTTTCCGAAGACTGCGCTCAATGCTATGTCGACAACGTCATCGTTGAGCCTTCGTCCACCGTAGCCCACACCTGGAGCGAGCGCCCACGTCAGCCAGCCGACCGTTGCCGGGTTGGTAGTGGCGCGGTTTGGAAAAACCATCAGCATGTCAGGTGACAGCACGGTACCGAGCGTTGTGATGATTCTTTCGCTGCGACCGAAAGACGCGACGAACGATCGGATGTGACCCGGAACGTCAGTGCCGCCTAACGACATCGATGTGCCATCGGACTCGGGCCCTTTGGTGTTATGCAGGCCGTGGTCGCGCTTGGGGAAAAAAACTTCTGACACCAGCGGATTTCCAAGCCTTTCGATCTGGGTATAAGTTCGATTCGTTCCCGGTCCCAGGATCTCATCACCCTCATCGTTGCAGGCGACTACGGCGAGAACCAGCGAGAGTGCGGCGATGCCAGCGACCAACCGCGACGGGGCCGCGCAACGGGCAGATTTGCGGAAATTCATGACTCTGTTACCGGCTGACTGTTGCCCACACACCGAACTTTGCGTCGGCGGCGGTAGAAGGGAGGAGTTGCGACTTTGGAAGCTCGATGACAATTGCGAGCGCATTGAACGGAGCCAGCAGATCGACGCCCGGGTTGCGGAAGCCGGTCGCGGTTTGCGTGAGCGGACTGGACAATCCCCCTGTCGAAGGGCGCCGGTCCGGCAGGATTTTGAAGAACTGCTCGAGGTCGATGAAGAACGGATCGCCGCGCAATCCCGCAAATACCTGCACTCCTGTCGCAGAGCCCAGTGACGCGTTGACAGCGCCTTCGATCGTTGTGCCGGTAGTGACGAGTGTAGCCATCGTACCAGTAGCTGCGGGGGCGACAGGACCGCGGACGAGCACTTGCTGGCTGCTGCCAGCCGCTCCGTCGAACGTTATCTGAAAGACGAGGTCTTCCTTTGCATCGCCCGTGTTATCCACCTTGATCTGATACAACAGATTCGGATCGAAGGACGCCGTCTGGCCGCCAATCGGGGAAGACGTCGTGACTGCGAGCACAATGCGGTCGGGACTGGACCCAGGGAACGCATAGACATCACTGATGTCCATGCGCGGGTTCAGCTCGACTTCAGGCGTATCCTGGTGGTCGGACGCGAGCAGTGCGCCGAGCCCCGCGACACTTGCCACAATTACGGCGGCGACCAGGAGTGCGCCAGTACGGTTGCCGCCGGGGAACTTGCTCTTCATGACTTCTCCACTTCAGATGGTATGGATTGAACGCCGGCGATCAAGTGAAGCCGATCGGCGTGCGGGCAGCCCGCGGCCGCAAACTTTTGCGCCGCGCCCAGCCAGTCAGACTGTTGGCGTGTCGCGGCCAGTGAGTAGGAATATGAGGAGGGGGGGCGCTATGTGGAATGGATGCCGCCGAATCATCGAATCCCGAGTTGCTTGTGGGTCTGCAGGCTCAATCGCCATTGAGGGTGCCGCATGCAGTAATCGACGGCAGCGCGAGTGTTCTCCGCCGCCAGTGGGCCATCCATCGGTTGAAGGAAATAGTGGCGAAACTTCAGATGCTCCAGGTCGGAGGGCATCGCCCCGGGTTGAGGAAAGACGAGCTTGAGCTCGTCCCCTGATGTCTGGACCAGCGACGCACCGGCTTTCGGACTGACGCAGATCCAGTCAACGCCGGCGGGCGCGAGTCTGGATCCATTGGTCTCGACCGCAACCTCGAATCCCGCGCCGTGAATTGAATCGATGAGTGCACCGTCTACCTGCAGCAGTGGCTCGCCGCCGGTGCACACGACGAAGCGTCGGCCGCTGGCATCATTGCCGCGCCAGGCCAGCACAATCCGCCCGGCAAGTGACTCGGCCGTCTGAAACCTGCCGCCATCGGGACCGACGCCGACAAAATCGGTATCGCAGAATTTGCAGACTGCGCGCTCTCTGTCTTCCTCCCGCCCGTTCCACAGGTTGCATCCCGAAAAACGGCAAAACACCGCTGCTCGCCCTGCATTGGCCCCTTCGCCCTGTAGCGTGTAGAAAATTTCCTTTACCGTGTACGCCATCAGCGGCCCCGGCCCGCTCGACCGGGGGAAGTTCGGGAAGTATGCTGGGCTGGATCCGCCGCCCCGGCCTCCTCGAACCCGCGTCTTCGCAGCTGGCACGCATCGCAATGTCCGCAGGCGTGCCCGAGGGGAGCCGGATCATAACAGCTCACCGTCATTCCGTAATCGACTCCGAGCTCGAGGCCGAGCCTGATGATGTCTGCTTTGGACATGTCCATCAGGGGTGTTCGAATCCGGAGGTCGCCTGCCCCCTCTACTCCGGCGCGCGTCGCAAGTCGCGCCATCGTCTGAAACGCGTCGATGAACTCGGGACGACAGTCTGGATAACCGCTGTAGTCAAGGGCGTTGACGCCGATAAAAATGTCGCGTGCTCCCAGAACTTCAGCCCACGCCAGAGCAACGGAGAGGAAAATCGTGTTGCGGGCGGGCACGTAGGTGATCGGGATGTCCTCGCTATCGTCAACCGCGCGATCCCTCGGCACTGCAATATCCGAAGTCAGCGCAGACCCACCGAAGATGCGGAGGTCGATTTCAGAGACGATGTGCTCGACTACCTCGAACCGCGCCGCGATCTTCTTCGATGCGTCGATTTCGGCGCTGTGCCGCTGGCCGTAGCGAAAGCTCAAGGCGTGAACCAGATATCCCTGGCTCGTCGCGAGCGCGAGCAATGTCGAGGAGTCGAGCCCGCCGCTCAACAGTAGAACAGCGTTATCACGATGCATTGCCGTAAGATAAGGTTCGAGAGACAAACCAGTAACTCAACTGATATTCCTCCGGAGACAATCTGATGCAGGACAAGAGACACGGTCGCGCACTGCGAATGCTGGCAGCATTGCTGCTCGTTGGCGGATGCGCTCAGCAGCAGGTTGTTACCACGGCTGGCTCGCCTCGCGCGGGTTCAACCCTCGCCGCGATCACTGTCGATGACTTGAAATCACGGCTGTATGCCTACGCGGATGATTCCATGATGGGCCGCGAAGCAGGCACGATCGGCAACGCGATGGCAACCACTTACATAGCCGCGGAAGCAGCGCGGATTGGCCTCGAGCCCGCGGGCGACGTCGGCACCTGGTTTCAGGATATTCAATCCAGCTCAGCCCGGTTCGCGGGTTCGATTGCCCCGGGTACCGCGCGAAATGTCATCGGTATCCGAGGCGCTGGCAAATGCGCCCGTCAAGCCAAGGCGATCAATCCTGTTTGTGTGGCATACCGCTGAAGAGAAAGGACTGCTGGGCGCCAGGTGGTTCACCGAACATCCAACCGTTCCGCGAGAATCGATTGTCGCTCAGCTCAACCTGGATATGGTCGGGAGGGGAAGCGCCTCGGACATCACCGGCGGCGGACCCGATTACCTGCAGCTCGTTGGCTCCCGACGCGTCTCGACGCAGCTGGGCGACATCGTCGAGCAGGTAAACGCTGCGCGGGCGCGCCCGTTCGTCTTCGACTATAACTACGACGCCAACGGACATCCCGAGAGGATTTATTGCCGGAGCGATCACTACATGTATGCGCGTTACGGAATCCCGGTAACGTTTTTCACGACCGGGCTTCATGCCGACTATCATCAGATAACCGATGAGCCGCAATACATCGACTACGACCACATGAGGCGTGTTGCCGATTTCGTGCGTGATGTGACGGTGCGAGTGGCAAATCTCGATCGGCCGCCGCGGGTGGACAAGCCAGCAGGCGCGCCGGATGCCCCATGCGTTCAGTGACTCAGGCGGCTGCGGTCCTCAGCTCTCCGACAAGTCCCCGAAGCTGACGGCTTCCAAGCAATAACTCGGTCGATGCGCTCGTCATCTGCCCGCACGCTGCACTCTGTTCCTCCGTCGACGCGCTGACCTGCATTGCCGCCGTCGCGTGACTCTCGGCGGTCTTGCCACAAGGCCGAGGTTGCGCGCTGCACCCTCGACCGCGTCCACGTTTTCCTCTGCCGCTGAAGACACTGTGGCCGCGGCAGTCCGCGTGCGCTCCGCTGCAGCGACAATCGTTGCGAGCTCACTGTCCATTTCCCGGCCCACGCGCTCTATCTCTGCTACGTATGACGCGCTGTTCTCCATTGCCCGCGACGTTGTCGCTACACGCGTTGTTAATTAAATCCCCCGTTGCCGGGCGGACATGTTCCACCCGTCAGAATGACGAGGATAGTCGGGGAGAGTCACGGCATCGACCCGCGGGACGAGCGTGTGCCGGATCAGTGGCACTCATTCTGCCCTCACCGTTGTTGACTCGTACAGCGGAAGGGGCAATGAAGGTGCTTGTCACCGGTGGGACCGGTGTTGTCGGAGAAGCGGTCGTGACCGAGCTCGTTCAGCGCGGCCATCATGTCCGCCTGTTGAGCCGTAATGCTGCCGACGATATCAACCAGTGGTCTGACAACGTGGAAGCCTGGCCGGCGAGCATTGCCGACCCCGGGAAAGTGCGCGGGAGCGCCGACGGATGCGATCTCGTACTGCACGTCGCGGGAATAGTGGCCGAATCGCCACCAGAATCCACTTTTGAAAGCGTCAACGTTGCGGGAACGCTCAACATGGTGCGGGAAGCCGAACGCGCTTCCTGCGGACGTTTCATCTACGTGTCGTCGCTTGGCGCGGGCAAGGGCGAGTCTGAATACCACACCTCGAAGCGCGACGCCGAGAAACACGTCAGGGCGTTCAGTGGTGGATGGATGGTACTGCGACCGGGGAATGTATATGGACCCGGTGACGAAGTGGTCTCGCTGCTGCTGAAGATGATGAGAATACTGCCCGCGATCCCGGTGATAAATGGGGGCGACGACCTCTTCCAGCCGGTGTGGGTTGGCGATCTCGCCACGGCCATAACGGCTGCTGCCGAGCGACCTGATCTGCATGGACAAACGCTCAACCTCGCGGGGAGCGAAACGACATCGACCAACGATCTCGTGCGTCGGTTCTCCGATATCACCGGCCGTGATCCAGTGCACGTGCCTATCCCCGGCTTTGTCGCCAGCGCGGGTAGTGCACTGGCCGAACTGGTTGGCCTTCCGCTGCCGGTGAACGCGAGTCAGATCACGATGTTGCGCGAAGGAAATGTCATTGATGATCCGGCCGATAACGCTCTGATCACTGTATTCGGCATTACCCCCATGACGCTCGGCGAGGGTCTGAAAAAGCTCGCCCATATTCAGCCGGAACAGCTACCTGAAGATGGTATCGGATCGTTGAAGCGGAAACGCATCTGGGCAGACATCAGCGGAAGCAGACTTTCGCCGGAGCAGCTCTTCGAGCGCTTTGCTCGCGATTTCAACGACGCGACACCCGGAATCGTCGATGCCGAGATCGAGCCCGGCACCCAGTGTGAATTACACCAGGGCGCCACGCTCACCATGTCTCTTCCGTTGCGAGGAAACGTTCAGGTGCGGGTTCAGGAAGCCACCGCGACGAAGGCGACACTGATCACTCTGTCGGGTCATCCGCTGGCCGGCTGCGTGCGGTTTCTTTCCGAGGCGCGGGGCGATGCGGTGCGGTTCGAAGCGCAGGTGTACGATCGGCCGGCGTCTCTGCCCTCCTGGTTTGCGATGACGGCCGTGGGCGGCGCGGTGCAGAAGCGCACATGGGAGGCGCTCGTAGAGCGGATGGTTACAGAGAGCGGCGGAGCGGCGCCACTTGGTGTTCAGAACGAGGAAGAGACACTCAATGAAGCTCAGGCAGACTTGATCGAGGACTGGCTGAAAGAGCTGGTGCGCGAGCGAAAACGGGCTGAGACTGTCGCTGCTACGTTGTAACCAACTGGGGCAAAGTCACCGCTCTATTCGGGAAAATCCATCTTCTGCTCGCGCAGCTGGCAATGCTCCCCACACCCCAGGTGATACCGATTGCGGGCAAACCATCGATAGAATTTCTCGGCAGCCGGACGCACCAGAGGAACTGAAAAAATCCAGGTAATGAGTTTTCCCTTGGGCAGCGCATCGATAAGCTGCTCGATCGCGGCCGCTCCCTGAGCTGTCTTTCCGGTTTTGTTGTCGATTACCTGGACCGATTCGAGGTACGCCTTCGCGGGAATCCATGGAAAGCGTGCCGATAAACCGGCAGTCTGCGAGGGGAGTATCTCGAGATCACCGCGGCTGTCCCACCGTGCAAGAACTCCAACGAGTTTCTTGCAGACATTGCAGAATCCATCGTACACGACGGTGTACGGCCGCCCCGGCGAGCCAGACGTCGGCGCGTCAGCCCCGACTTCCGCGCCACGAACGGTAAACCTCACAACCGGGACCGTCATCGCTCAACGGTTGCCGTAATCGTCGGTGAATGAGTGAGCGTAGCGTGGATCGCGCAGAGGGCGGCGGTGCGCTTTGCCGCAGCGACCCTTGCCTCCGGCAGCGACGCCCAGATGATCTTCACGTCCATCGAACCCACGCGGTGCGGTTGCTCGGCGAATGACCACTTCACCTCGGTCACCAGATCGCCGGCATCGAGCTTCGCGTGGGCCGCCCACGATGTAAGAACCGAGTACGTACAGAACGCCAGTCCACTGGCGAGCATGTGGAAGGGCGAGTAGAACTGATCGGAGGACACGGCCTCGATGGTCATTGGCCCGCCGGTCTGCTCCAGTCGAATGGCATCGTCGGCAACGAGTGTGATCTTCATGGTCAGCGAAGATTAGCGAAAATCGTTCCTCACCTGTCCTGACCGGCGAGAAGTAATTTTGCGGGCGGAGGGCTGCTGCTGAGACAGGCAATGAAGAGTTCCGAGGCCCCACACCAGGTCGAGCGAGTGTATACCGACGATCTCGCGTCCGGGAAACTCCGCTGCGATGATGCGCAACGCCACGCGGTCCATTGGATCGTTAAAAGTCGGCACGATGACAATTCCGTTTGCGATGTAGAAGTTCGCGTAGCTCGCCGGAAGCCGTTGTCCTTCCATGATCACCGGGCGCGGGTATGGCAGCTTTACGATCCTGAGCGGCGCTCGTGACGCCGCTGCTTCAAGTCTCTTCAGATTGTCAACCGACTGCCGGTGGTTCGAATCGCTGGCGTTTGGCTCGTAAGCCAGCAGGACAACACCTGGTGCGGCAAACCTTGCGATGTCGTCGATATGGCCATGAGTGTCGTCACCAACGCAGCCCTTGCCGAGCCACAGGACGTTGGTAGCGCCGAGGTATCTGGCGAATGCACGTTCATAAGCGGCGCGGTCCAGACCGGCATTGCGGATCTGAACGTCGCTTAGCAACCACTCCTCGGTCACCAGCAGGGAGCCCGCACCGTCGGTCTCGATGCCACCTCCTTCGAGAACCAGCGGCGAAAGGTCGTCGGGGCGCTCCGCGACCACGCGCGGGAGGCCCGCGATCCGGGCGATTGCCGTGCCGACTTTTTCGTCCCGTGTGTAGTTGTCGTACTTCGCCCAGGCGTTGAACCGCCAGTTCATGCCTTCGACTTGACCCAGTGGATTCCATACGAATGTCGGGGCAGAGTCCCGCAACCAAACGCGATCGGTGGGAACCACATGGAGCCGGTAGCCGCGGGGCGAAACATCGTGCGCCGCCAGCACCGCGCTCGCGCTCTCGAGGAGGTCTTCGTCATTACAGAGAATTTCGACTCGCTCAAATCGGTGCAGTGCGCGCACGATCTCCGCGTACACCCATGGTATCGCGCCCATTTTTCCGGGCCAGTCGGGCTCGTGATGAGGCCAGGCAATCCACGTTGCGTCGTGCGGTTCCCATTCGGCGGGCATAATGAGGTCATGCGCACCAACCGAATTGGTCTCTGCAGTCCCGGCAGCGTCTGCGTTCAGTGACTCTTCTCCGGCCGATGGGAGGGCGCACGGCTTACAAATCCAGCACGCGTCATCCGATGTACCGATTCAGAATGGGCGCGTATGCGTCGATCCGCCGGTCGCGAAGGAACGGCCAGTTGCGGCGCGTTTCCTCTATCAGCCGGCGGTCGCACTCCGCGACGAGAACCGCGGGCCTGGTGCCGGCTTCGGAGAGAATGCGACCAAAGGGATCGCAGATGAATGACTGTCCGAAAAACTCGATTCCGTCGGTACCCGGTTCATCGTCTTCGTGCCCGACGCGGTTGGGAGCAGCGACGAATACACCGTTGGCGATGGCATGCGCGCGTTGCGAGGTGCGCCACGCATCGACCTGAGCCTGTCCGAATTCTGCCTTCTCCGCCGGGTGCCATCCGATCGCGGTGGGATAGAAAAGAATTTCAGCGCCGAGCAGCGCGTTGATGCGCGCGGCTTCCGGGTACCACTGATCCCAGCAGATCAACACGCCGATCCTGGCGTACCGGGTATTCCACACCCGAAATCCATGGGACCCCTTATGATCGCCATCGTGCGACCGATGCGAATCGCCAGGAGCGAAATAGTATTTCTCGTTGAACAGCGGATCGTCGGGGATGTGCATCTTGTGGTACACGCCCAGCAAAGAGCCGTCGGCATCGATAATCGCCGCTGAATTGCGGTAGACGCCTGCCGCCTGGCGCTCAAAAAGCGGTACGACGAGCACGACTTCGAGCTGCTGGGCGAGCTTCTGCATCCGATCGACCGTCGGCCCCGGGATCGGTTCGGCGATGTCGAACCTTTCACTCTTCTGGGACTTACAGAAGTAGGGGGAATTGAATAGCTCCTGCAGGCAGATGATCTGCGCGCCCCTCGATGCTGCTTCACGAACACGCTCCATCGCACGGTCGATGTTTACCGCCGCGTCGGAAGTCACTGCCTCCTGGATGAGGCCTACGCCTATCGGTGTGGTCATTATCGGGAAAGCTGGTAGTTTATCGAAACCTTCAGGGGGCATCGCGACGTGCTGCATCACGACAACTTCTTCGTCCATTACAATGAACAATAACGAGAGCGGAGAGGGCGTGGGTGAATCGCCCCTGGAGGCTATGGCACCGGAGGTAACGGGGCAGGCGAATCCGGAGCGCAGAGCGCGCCGCAGCGCCCGGATGCACACCACCTTCCAGGCCATCAAGGCGCAGCATTCCGGTGGTCAGACGCGGATGCAGATCATCGCCGAAGGACTCACGAACCTCGGAAGCTCGACCGGGTTTTTTGTCTTCCACGTAATCGCCTTCAGCGCGTGGATCCTGCTGAACTCCGGTATCGGAGGAATGCCGGCCTACGATCCGTATCCATTCGGACTGCTTACGATGGTCGTTTCTCTTGAGGCCATCTTTCTTTCGATCTTCGTGCTCATGAGCCAGAGTCGCGAATCCAAAATCGGTGAGCTGCGCGAGGAGCTGACGTTACAGGTGAATCTTCGGATCGAAGAGGAGGTCACCAAGACACTTCACCTTGTGGCTGGCCTTTACACCCGCCTTGGCCACACGATTGGCGAAGATCCAGAGCTGAAGGAAATGCTGAAACCGCTCGATCCCGAGCGCATGGAGCGGGAGGTTACGGACCAGATCCATGCGGCGATTCCTCGACTGCGCTTCAGAAAAAAACGGCGTCGGTGAATTAGGCGGCGCAGGAACTGGCCTTAACCCGCCACGAGCTGCCTAAGGACGTACGGCAGAATTCCGCCGTGCCGGTAATAACTCATCTCCTCGGGCGTATCGATCCGCGACAGAGCTGGAAACTCCTTGACCGCGCCGGTCGGATCTGTCGCGCGAACTGCCAATGTCGACCGCGGTTTCATTTCATTGGACATTCCAGCAATCTCGAATGTCTCGAAACCTGTGAGGCCGAGCGATGTTCTTGTCGCTCCTTCGACAAGCTCGAGGGGCAGCACACCCATGCCAACGAGATTCGACCGGTGAATTCTTTCGAACGACTCGGCGATCACCGCCCGTACACCCAGCAGCAGAGTTCCTTTCGCCGCCCAGTCGCGCGACGAGCCCGTGCCATACTCCTTGCCGGCAACGATCACGAGGGGAACGCCGTTTCGCTGGTACTCCATCGATGCATCGTAGATAGTCTGGGGATCGCCTCCGGGCGTCACCGATGTCCACCCGCCTTCCGTGCCCGGTGCGAGCTCGTTCCGCAGGCGGATGTTGGCGAATGTCCCGCGCATCATCACTTCGTGATTGCCGCGGCGGGCGCCGTAGGAATTGAAATCCGTGGTCTTGACGCCTTGTTCGATGAGCCATTTCCCCGCCGGACTCGCGGCCGGAATAGACCCCGCAGGGGAGATATGATCGGTCGTGATGGAATCCCCGAGCAGCGCCAGCACACGCGCGCCAGTGATCTGACGTACCCCGGGTGGCTCGATAGTGATGCCGTCGAAGAACGGCGGATTCTTGACGTAGGTCGAATTTGCGTCCCACGAATAGAGATCCCCTTCCAGAACAGGCAGGCCGCGCCACTGATCGTCGCCATGAAAAACGTTTGCGTATTGCTCACGAAACATTTCGGCTTTTACGGACCGGAGTATCTCTTCCTCGACCTCGTTTGCCTCGGGCCAGATGTCGCGAAGGAAAACCGGACCATCGCTCCCGAGCCCGATCGGCTCCGTGTGAAAATCGATGTCCATCCGTCCCGCGAGAGCGTAGGCCACCACCAGCGGGGGCGACGCCAGGTAGTTGAACCGCGTGAGTGGATTTATCCGGCCCTCGAAATTCCGGTTGCCTGAAAGAACCGCAGCAACGACGAGCTTGTTCTCCTCGATTGCATCGGCCACTGGCTGCGGCAACGGTCCCGAATTGCCGATGCAGGTGGTACACCCGTAACCGACGACGTTGAAACGCAGTTCTGATAGCGCATCCAGCACGCCGGCCGCCGTGAAGTAATCGGTCACCACTTTCGATCCCGGCGCGAGACTGGTTTTTACCCACGGTTTTGTTCGCAGGCCCTTTGCGACTGCGTTCCGCGCGAGCAGTCCCGCCGCGAGCATCACACTCGGGTTCGATGTGTTGGTGCAGCTCGTAATCGCAGCGATCACGACGGCGCCGTGTCTCAGCCCGAAGTTTGCTCCGTTCATCGACACCTGAATTGCAGAGTGCAGGCTTGCCTGCTCGTCCTGCGAAGTAGCGATGACGCTGGGGGAAAGCTGTGGTGAAGCGGCAACTGCCATCGCCTGCTTCGCCGCTGCCGCGCCGGCCATCGTACCGGTCCGCTCCAGATCCGCGGCCAGCGCCTCGCGAAACATCTTCTTCGCGAGTTTCAGCGGCACCCGATCCTGGGGCCGTTTGGGGCCAGCGAGACTGGCTTCCACGGTGCCGAGGTCCAGCTCGAGTGTGCTCGTGAATATCGGATCAGGCGTTTCATCGGTTCGGAAAAGCCCCTGCGCTTTCGTGTACGCTTCGACGAGCAGCACCTGCGCCTCATCCCGGCCAGTGAACCTGAGATACTTGACAGTCTCCGCGTCAATCGGGAAAAAACCCATTGTCGCGCCGTACTCGGGTGCCATGTTGGCAATCGTGGCTCGGTCGGCGAGTGAGAGCGTCGAAAGCCCGGCTCCGAAGAATTCGACGAACTTGCCGACGACCTTTTTTTGCCTGAGGATCTGCGTCACCGTCAGGACCAGATCGGTGGCAGTCGTGCCGGCCGGCAGTTTGCCCTTGAGCTTGAAGCCGATTACCTCGGGAATCAGCATCGAAACTGGCTGCCCGAGCATTGCCGCCTCGGCCTCGATACCGCCTACGCCCCACCCCAGCACGCCGAGGCCGTTGATCATGGTCGTGTGCGAGTCGGTACCGACGAGTGAGTCTGGATACGCCGTGGTCTCGCCGCCATCGGTCTGGGTGAACACCGCCTGCGCGAGGTATTCGAGATTTATCTGATGAACGATGCCTGTATCGGGCGGAACTACCCGAAAATTCCTGAGCGCTTTTTGCCCCCAGCGCAGAAAAGCGTACCGCTCCTGATTGCGCTCGAACTCGAGGCCGGCATTTATCAGAAACGCAGCGTCTGATCCGTACTCGTCGACTTGTACCGAGTGATCGATCACGAGGTCAACAGGCTGAAGCGGATTGATCTTCGTGGGGTCGCCGCCAAGCTTTGCGAGTGCGTCGCGCATCGCTGCGAGATCGACTACTGCGGGCACTCCCGTGAAATCCTGGAGGAGCACACGGGCCGTGCGGAACGCAATCTCCTTCTCGGTGCTCGCCGTAACGTCCCATCTGGCGAGCGCCTCGATATCGGCTGGCCGGACGAATTTTCCGTCTTCGTTTCTCAGAAGATTTTCGAGCAGTATCTTGAGACTGAAGGGCAGCCGGGCGGCGTTGCCGTCCGAGAGGGAGTCGAGGGCCTCGAGCCGGAAGATCGTGAATTGACGTCCACCGACCTCGAGCGTGGACTTGCTGCCGAAGGAATTCGGGTGTGTCATGTTGGCTTTCTCAGGAGGCCGCGCCTTGCGCTGGTCGGTTGGTGCACTGAGCCACTGCAGCGTCACGAAATGGGCGGCAGGCTGAGGTTAATGTAGCACGTTGCCGGGGCGAGGAAAACTTTAACACAGATGCACAGATGGGTACACGATGACACAGATGGCTTCAAACGCGCGATAACGGAATTGATGGTACGGCGGTTGATGTTTGTTGTTGTCGTACCATCTTGTCCAGTTCGTTGGACAGGATGCTCAATGCGAGAGCACCCATTTGCCTTCGAAGCGCAGATGGAATGCACCTCGGCGCCTTTCGCTGGCATAGTGGAACGCCAGTTATCCGCGCCCTCTACACCGCTGCTGAGGGGCCGTAAATCCTGAAGCGTGCCGGCGTGGAGCCAATCCGCGCGAAAAGTGTTCGGCAGACAGCGAGGCTCATAGAACGCGTCGATTCGCGCAGCCACCCTGTCAACGCGCCACGGAATTCAAGTTGGAGAGTGGCTCCGGTCGCCATAGACGTACCTCATGAATACGAGGCCGCACAAGACCTGCTGCCCCGGGATATCCTCGCCGACACCGGGCTGGAGTCGGGGTACGGGTGGCGCCATCTTTGATGAAGCGGAGGCGGTAGCTGCCGCTAGGGTCGACGCGCTGGAAACCGCCGCGTGGGGACGCTTCGCCGCCGGACAAACCCTGTGGTGACCTGACCCTGTAGCGCCCGCCATTATCCTGGGGCGCCGTCTCGTCGCCCCAGGCAACTCGCCCTCGTACAGGCTTCGGGGAGCGCTCTCAATTTCCCGTCTGCGCTCCGTTCCGTATTCCCGGCACGGTTGAAGCCCGAGAAATCGCCACCCGCGCAGGACATCAAGTTCTTTAACAGGCTGCCAGACTAGGTAGTCGGCGTCTTGCGGGCATCGTACTTCACAAAAACTATACCGACAAACGTCGCCATACCTACCATCCCCGGTATGACTCCCCAAGGAGAGGACGTTGGCCAGATAAACCATGTCACCAGCAGATAAATTACGCTAGATAGAGCAAATCCTCTCAGGAACTGCAGCATCTTCTCTTTGCCAGAAATCATGGAATGCCCCGTCTTAGGTGGTCTCGTACCCGCCGCTACCCCCACCTGCCATTTTGCAGTGATGGAACCTGACAATGCCCCCGATCGTGTATTGACGTCCACCGACCTCGAGCGTGGATTTGCTGCCGAAGGAATTCGGGTGCGTCATGTTGGCTTTCTCAGGAGGCCGCGCCTTGCGCTGGTCGGTTGGTGCACTGAGCCACTGCAGCGTCACGGAATGGGCGGCAGGCTGAGGTTAATGTAGCATGTTGCCGCTTCACCGGGCCGGCCGACGTTGCCACGGAAACTTTTCCACAGATGGCACAGATGAACACCATGACACAGATGACTGCAACTCCGAAGTAAAGAAACTGCTGTTGTGGCGGTTGATGTTTGTTGTTGTCTTATCATCTTGTCCAGTTCGTGGACGCGGGTGCTATTGAATTGGAACTGCCACGCTTCGCCGTAGTCATCTGTGGCATCGATGTCATCTGTCCATCTGTGGTCAGTTGTTCCGCTGTTCCGTATTACCTCTTTCTTCGAACCAGTGACCGACACCCTGCTCGAATTTCGCGACGAGTTCCCCATCCTCTCGCATACCACGTACCTGGTCTCCAACTCGCTCGGCCCCATGCCGCGCTCCGTCCCGGACCGGCTGGCGGAGTATGGCCGCGAATGGGGCGAAAAGGGCGTCAAGGCGTGGTCGCGAGGCTGGTGGGAGATGCCGGTAAATGCCGGCGACGAGATCGCGCCGCTCATCAACGCAGGCAAAGGCGAAGTCGTGATGATGCCGAACGTCACCATTGCCCAGACAGCGGTGGCATCGGCAATCGATTACGGCGGCCCGCGCGATACCATCGTGATGACCGAGCTGGATTTTCCATCTGTGCTGTACTCGTATCATGAAATGGCGAAACGGTTTGGTGCTCGCGTAGTGGTCGTGAGGTCCGGCGATGGTATCAGCATCGATGCGGAGGAGCTGCTTGCCGCAATCGACGAGCGGACCAGGCTGGTCGCCATTTCGCACGTTCTGTTCAAGTCGGCCTTCATCAACGACGCCGACGCCATCTGCGCGCACGCGCATAATATGGGAGCCCTTGTATCTCTCGATGCATTTCATTCGGTTGGCGTCATTCCGGTCGACGTAAGGCAGAGCGATGTTGACTTCCTTGCCGGGGGCGTACTCAAATGGCTGTGCGGTGGGCCGGGGGGATGTTTTCTGTATGTGTCGCCGCGCGTGCGCGACGTTCTCGCACCGGCTCTTACAGGCTGGCAGGCACACAGCCGGCCTTTCGCGTTCGAAGCCCGGATGGAGTACGCCACAGGTGCATTCCGCTGGCTCAATGGCACCCCCGTGATTCCGGCACTCTACGCGGCGGTGGAAGGGCCGCGTATTTTGAGGCAGGCCGGCATCGGCGCGATCCGCGCCAAGAGCGTGCGCCAGACAACAAGACTCATCGAGCTTGCTGATGCCCGCGGCTACAGGGTCAATGCCCCCCGTGATGCCAACCGGCGAGGGGGGACAGTCGCCATCGATACCGATCATGGTTACGAAGTCGCGCAGGTATTGCTTTCCAGAAACATTCTCGTGGACTACCGGGCCGGCGTCGGAATCCGGATAGCTCCCTTCTTCTTCAACCGGGACGATGAAGTCGAAGCCGCCGTCGCCGCAATCGATGATGCCCTGAAGACGGGTGAATGGAAGCGCTTCGCCGGCCATAATCACGTAGTGACCTGACAGTGTCGCGCCCGTCATCATTCATGCAAGGCGAGGCGTGCCCAGTCGGCGATTCAGGCGCACAACATGCCTTGAACAAACCCGCGTTTCGATAGTACAATATTGCAACTCGATCCAGTCGGAGGTTGTGACCGTCGATGTCAAATACCCCGTTCCTGAGTTCCGAGGAGTACGATGAAAGAGCGCATCAACTGTACAACGAAGGGCAGTACGACGAGGCGTTAGACGTACTTCGCGAAGGGCTCGCGCTCTACCCGAATTCGGTAGAGCTTCACATTGGCGTTGGGTATGCTTACCACGCCCGTGAGGAATACGCATGGGCGAGAAGGAGCTTCGAAGAGGCGCTGGTTCTCGATCCCGAGCACGAGGATGCCCTCGCCGGGCTGGGTGAAACGCTGCTCAGATTCGGTCAGCTGCCGGCGGCGCTGAGGAGCTTTCGGCGGACGCTCGAGCTGGGCTACGAAGACGACGTCGAGCTCATGCTGCAGATTGGCAGGGCCCTGTTTCGCGAAGGCCTTATCGAAGACTCCCGCGAATACTTCGAAACGGCGGCACGACAGTCACCGGAGTCTGCTGAAGCAGTCTCGTGCATCGGTTACGCTCAGCATCGGCAGGGCGACGACGATGCAGCTATTGCCACTCTTCGCCGCGCGCTGAAGATCGACGAAGACCACACCGAAGCACGTATTTACCTCGGCAATATTTTCTACGACAAGGGTGACTACGAGGCGGCCCTGTACCATCTCGATCGGTCAACGCCCGACGACCACTGGGACGAGCTTGGCATCTGGCGGCTCATCGAGCTGAAAAAGATGGTATATCGTTTGCGAGACAGCGACCCCGAGCTCAAGCCCTGGGAAGACCGTCTTGCAGAGCTCGCGGGTGAGCCGGATGATATCGACGAGATGCTGGCGGAAATCGAAGCCAGGGCGGCCGAAGCAGCCGACACCGACGCGCGCGGACAACTCGAGCTGTTTGGTGTGCTGCTGAGCAGTTTCGTCAAGGACAAGACCGCAGAGCCCGAAGCGCATTGCATCACCGTCGACGAGGATCACTCGTTCGAGGGCACATGGGAGGAGATTCTGGTCAAGATGAGTGAGGCACATGGAAACGGCACCGCGGAATCATTGAGGGAATTCATGGTGAACGAAGCTCGGCGTGGTTTTTCCCTCACGGGCCAGCTCATCTCTACCGAGGATGCTGAGAGCTTCATTCGCGGAAGTGCCGACGCCGGACTTCTGCGGATTTTGAGATGACCGCCGATCAACAGTCGGCCATGACTGCGCTCAAGTCGGTCGAGTCCATTGCCGGCCGGCTCGATCGATCGCGCGACGGTGAAGACCGGGCCGCGGACATCCTCGAGCTGTGGCATGGAACCGAGACATCGCTCCGTGCATTGATGGGTGGGTCATCTCTCAGCGGGCAGGGCTTGATTCGCGAGCTGCGACAGCGGGAGCTGATCTCGCTTGGCCAGGCGTACGCACTCCTGGAATTTCTGGGCGCACGGGACCGGGCCAATCGCACTACCTATCGCGCCACCGACAACGATGTCGTCGTGGCGCGCGAAGGCTTCCGACAGCTCGAATCGGGATTGTTGACTGCAGTCAGCGAACCCAGCGCGCCGCCGCTGCCGCCGCGGCCGGAAGTCAGAGATACGCCAGCCGTCGTAGCTGCGCCCAGTGCAGCCGCGGCCGCCGAAGTCGCCGGCGCCGACCGGCAAGGTCCGACGATTCCCCAGTCGCCGGCCACCATGCCGCCCCCTCCTCCACCGTCCTACAACCGGCCCGCGCCATACAGTCAACCCGGCGCCCGCAGCCAGACGCCAGCCGAGGTCGTAACACCCGCCGCTGACACGACGTACCGCTCATCCGGCCGGCGAAAAATGCCGGCAAATATCTGGCTTATCGCTGCCCTCGCGGCGATCGTGCTCACGTCGCTCGGCGGCTTTGCCTACTACTTCTCGGGTCGTACCAATCCCGACCAGAACCTGACCGACGCCATTGAGACAATGCAATCCGGTAAGCGGGAGGCGGCCAAAGGGCAGTTTGCAACGATCGCCCGCGACAATCCGGCGCTTGCCTCACCCCACGTGTTCCTCTCCCGCCTCGCGCGGGAAGAAGGTGACCTCGGCACAGCGCGTCGCGAGCTCGACGTCGCCATCCGTCTCGAGCCGAACAATGCCATTGCACTTCGGGAGATGGGCCTCATCCTTTTCTCAGCCGGCGATTACGACCTCTCGCGTAAATTTTTCATTCGGGCGCTTCAGAACAACCCGTCCGACAAGGCCTCACAAGGCTATCTCGGCTGTGCGCTTGCGAGGATGAACCGCTTCGATGAAGCGCGTGGTTTCCTCAGCCGGGCGGGCCCCGGAAGCTGGACCTCGTGTCTGCCCCAACGCACTCAGTGATCGAATTCGATTCCGTAACGAAAATCTACAGATCGCTCCTCGGCCGCTCAGTCACTGCTGTCGAGGAGTTTTCGTTACGGGTGGATGAAGGCGAGATTCTGGGAATCGCGGGGCCAAACGGTGCTGGCAAGAGCACGCTCATCTCGTTGCTTCTCGGGTACCTCGAGCCAACGACCGGGACCGTCCGCATCGACGGCTTGCGCCCGCGATCGTATGTGGAGCGCCACGGAATCGGTTATCTGTCCGAGCTGATGTCCATCAATCCCGGCTGGAAAGCGGACGATGCCCTGAAACGGTTTGCCACCTTGGCCGGGGTTGCCCGGTCCAGCGTCAGCAGTCGCGTGGGCGAAGTGATCGACCAGCTGGGAATCGCCGAGCACCGCTCGAAGAAAATAAAGGCGCTTTCGAAGGGAAATCTTCAGCGGCTCGGGCTTGCGCAGGCGTTGCTTCGTGATGAGAAAGTGATGATCCTCGATGAGCCCACTCACGGTCTCGACCCGGTGTGGACCCAGCGCTTCCGGGGCATCGTCGAGAACCTGAGAAAACCGGGGAAGACCGTCATCATTGCCTCACACAATCTCGATGAGCTGCAGCGCCTTGCCGACAGAGTGGCAATTGTCGATCGCGGACGCCTCCAGCGCCTTGTGAGCACCGGCTACGATCAGTCGACCGAGACCGGAGGTGCGTATCGCATCAGACTCGCGAGCGGAGCAGAGAAAATGGAAGAGTTGATGCCGTCCGCCGTCGACGTCGGTGGGGGCGAGTTCGAGATTGTATTCGATGGAATGCCGGAACTGAACGCCGCCCTGGCAACGCTGATCAGCAGCGGAGTCATGGTCGCCAGCGTCGTACCGGCGCGCTCGGTGCTCGAGCAGCAGTTTCGCGAAGCAGTCGGAGTCAGCAACTGATGTCCGGAAATCTCCTTCGTTACGCGCCATGGCAACTGCGCGATTTCATCCGTGAGCGGGGCTTCGCGGTGATGTTCATCGGACTCGCAATCGGCTTTACGTTCATCGCTCCCATGCGCGCGATGAGTGTGCGGCTCAGCGAGAGCGCAGCGCGCCAGCTCCTGGTGGCAATCATCGGGCAGCTCGCGTTCCTGGCCGCGTTTATCTCGTTCAACGGCATGATTTCCAACGATCGCAAGCTTGGATACTTCCGGTTTCTCTTTGCCAAACCAGTGAGCATTCCGGCGTATTACGTGCAGATTTTCGTGATCTTCTTTGTGGGTTACCTCACAGTATTCGCACTTCTGCTCGGAATATTTTCGGCATCGGTACACCCGACTTTTCCGATGGGGGTGCTCGTATACAGCGCGCTGGTGTTTTTCTCTCTGGGCGGCATCGCGTTTTTCGTTTCCAGTCTCTTTCGTCATGACTGGCCGGTTCTTGCAGGGGTTTTTCTCGGCACGACCATTATACGTTCTCAGCTTTCGGCGGCAGGTGGCTGGCGGGAAATCGTGCTGGCGCTTCTGCCTCCGATTCACAAGTTGATGCCCATGGCGTCGCTCGCCAACGGCGCTGCGGTCGACTGGCCTGCTGTGTACTGGCTACTTGGCTACAGCGCTCTGTTTTTCGTCGCGGGCGTTCTCGTGCTTCGCCGCCGTTCGTTCGCGTGATGACTGGCCTTACTTCAGGCAGCGCGGTGCATCGTTCGGTATTGTCAAACGGACTCACCGTGCTGATCCGGCGCGACACATCAGCGCCGGTGGTCGCGATCTTGACCCAGGTAAAAACCGGTTACTTCGACGAGACCGACGATATCGGGGGTATCTCGCATGTCCTCGAGCACATGTTCTTCAAGGGTACCGGGCGGCGCGGTGTTGGCGAGATTGCGAAGGAAACCAAGGCATCCGGGGGTTATCTCAACGCGCATACCATTTACGACAACACCACATACTACACAGTACTGCCGGCATCCAGCTTCGCGGCCGGCCTCGACATCCAGGCAGATGCTTACGCCAACTCGGTGATCGATGTCGGTGAATTGAAGAAAGAGCTTGAAGTCATCATTCAGGAAGCAAAGCGAAAAACGGACAATCCCTCAGCCTTGGCCGCGGAGACGCTTTTCGAGCTTCTGCATGATGTCCATCGGATGCGGCGCTGGAGAATCGGCCGCGAGGATACGCTGCGACGGCTGGATCAGTCCGCGATGCTGAAGTTCTACAGAAACTTCTACCGACCGTCGAACACAATTCTGACCATCGTTGGCGATGTCGTCGTGGACGACACGATGCTCCTTGTGAACAGCCTGTATGGCTCGCTGCCTGATTCATCGCCCAAGCGCAGCGCAGGATCGGCCGAGCCGCACCACGATGACTTCAGATTTCGTGAGCTGGCCGGTGACATCGAACAGACTCAGCTTGTGTTCGGCTGGCGGACTGCCCCGGCGCTCCACGAGGACACTCCGGTGCTCGATATGGCCGCGAGCCTGTTGAGCGCTGGTCGTGCGTCGCGGCTCTATCGCGCGCTTCGCGAGCGGCAACTCGTTTCATCAGTGAGTGCGTACAACTACACGCCGACGGAGCTGGGAGTGTTCGTGGTGCACGCCGAGCTCAAGCCGGATTGCGCCCGGGACGCTGCACAGGCAGTGTGGGAGCAGGTGAGGTCGCTCCGCGAGGATCCAATCGATTCGGCAGAACTCGAGCGCGTGCAGCGCCTGTTCGAGTCGCGCTGGATCAGGCGGCAGGAGTCGATGGAGGGACAGGCAAATCATCTGAGCGAATGGGAGGCGCTTGGAGGCTGGCAGCTCGGCGACGAATATTTCGCGCGGTTCATGTCCGTGACCGCCGATGAGATCCACGAAACCGCTCAGCGGTACCTGACTCCCGAGCGCGCGGGAATTGTCGTCTACCGGCCAGAGGAAACTGCGCCTATCGCCGAGTCACCTGACGCGATGCTCGCACTTTTGACGGCGGATACGCCGCAGCCGCTCGAGGCACTGCCGCCCCGAAAACCTCAGCTGCTTCCCGAGCCCGCCCTCGCCCCTCGACTCGAGGCGACCCAAGCCGGGGTTGCCGTGTTCCGGACGCAGAACGGTTTGCCGATACTGATTCGCGAAAGAGCGGGTGCAGCGATCGTGCACGTTGGAATTCACGCCATGGGCGGTCTGCGCGACGAACCGAAAAATCTCGCCGGAATCACGACTCTCGTGGCAAGCACGATGGTCAAGGGCACGGCCAGACGCACAGCGACCCAGATTGCCGAAGACTCGGAGATGCTTGGCGGCAGCATCGGCGTCAGTGTTGGACTGGAAAGTTTTGGCTGGTCCATCTCCGTGCCGGTGCAGAACCTCGAGGCCGCTGCCGAGCTTCTCGCGGACGTAGTGCTCGATGCAACATTGCTGTCCGATGCTCTCGATATTGAAAGAGCGGTGGCCCTGGCCGGGATTGCCGCGCTTCGCGATGACATGTTCAGCTATCCAATGCGGCTCGTGGCGCAGGGGGCCTACGCGGAGCATCCGTACTCGAGGTCGCGGCTCGGCACAGAGGATTCGCTGCGCACGATAGACGCTGCAAGTGCACGGGAGTGGTATGCCGGGCTGCTGGCGTCACCGCTGGTGATTGGGGTGGTCGGTGACGTAGTAGCGGATGATGCGGCAGGAATAATCGCGCGTGAATTTGCGCGGGTGCAGCCGGCTGCGGCGCGACAGGTTGCGCTGCCGGCGTGGCCAGGGCATGAAGTCCTGAATGCTGAACCCCGTGACAGGGCACAAACTGCACTTGCAATGGCCTTCCCGGGACCGGCACGAAACGACGACCGCAGATTTGCGGCGCGCCTGACGGCTACGATCGCCAGTGGCCTTGGCGGGCGGTTCTTTGATGAGCTCCGGGATCGTCAGTCGCTGGCGTACACCGTTCAGGCTTTCGTGAGCGAGCACCAGGCATCGGGAATGTTTCTCTCATACATCGCGACGTCTCCGGAAAAGGAAGGCACCGCGCGCGACGGCCTCCTTGGAGAATTCGCGAAGTTCCGGCACAATCCGGTCACTGCCGATGAACTTGGACGCGCAAAGAAATATTCCATTGGGTCCCATGCAATTCGGCAGGAGAGCGGGGGAGCGGTTCTCGCCGACATGCTGGATGCGTGGATTTTCGGGTCGGGCCTCAGTGAGCTGGACGAGCATGACAAGCGAATCATGGCCGTCACCCAGTCGCAGATCCAGGAACTCGCGCAGGAATTTTTTGATCCAGCGCGCCGCGTTGAAGGCATCGTAAGGGGGCAGGGCAAGAGCAGCTAGCTACTGCGCCACTGTTTCCTTCAGCCCTCGCTCTGCGCGCATCATCGCCGCAACCGAAGATCTGAGCTTCCCGTTCGCACCTCTCAATCCGCGCAACTCGCTGTAATCACCCGCCTCTGCCACGATCAGACCCTTGATCGGGGCCTGGGTAGTTGCCCAGGCAAGTACACCCCACAGCGCCAGCTCCTGGTTCAGCTCACCATGCGCGAGCGGATAACCTCCGGCAGAGAATACCCAGTGGGGCTTGGGGCTCGGACGTTCGGGCAGGGTGCGCATCCAGCGTTGCGCGACCCGCATGTGCGTGTCGAGCGTGTTGGCCCCGTCGAAACCCGGCAGCATTGAAAATCCCACAACGTCGATCGGCGATCCACGCCGCGACGCCCAGAAGTACAGCGTGCTGTCTCGGCCCCCATAACTGGAGGCTGCGACTCCGACGCGGATTCGCCGGTTCACCCCTTTGACTATTCTCGACGCCCGCGTGAGGTAGTCGATCCAGTATTCGGGCGGCTGGGTGCCGATGGCGCGTGAGCCCGCCCCGTACGGATCGACCGCCGGGATCAGAATGTCGGGGCGCAGCCGGCGCGCGATACGGTTGACGTCGGCGACTCGATCGCGCGTGTAATCCGATGGAGAGTCGCGAAACTGCTTCGCGGCATCCGTCGGATAGCCGAGCGCAACAATGATGAGGGCGCTGTCGGCGCGGCGGTCGTCGACGGTACGCGCGATTGAATCCAGTGCGGTCAGATTTGCGCCCTCCGGGTCAACGACGAGCATCACGGCATCGAGGTCGAGCGAATCGGCAAGCGGTATATCGCGTTCGAGCGCGAGCGGCGGCGGTTGTCCGCGGAGGTCGGGCAGAAGTTTGAGGCCAAGCGCAAAATCACCTTCGGGGTGTTCCTGGAGCTGGTCATCTTTGTACTGGCCGTAACTGTGGATGGTCGAGAAGGCATTCGGCATCTCGATCAGAACCAGAACGGCGACGACTGCAGCCGAGGCGGCGATGACGGCACGCAGGTATCCACTTGATTTCCACCGCGCCGGCAGTGACGGCGCGAATACCGGCACTTGCAGGTAAGCGGCTCCCCACAACGCCGGGGCCCCGAAGAAAAACCCCAGAGCGCTTGCCTGTGCCGCCGACAGTGCAAGACCGAAATCAGGCGGCGTTCCGTCGCTTGAGATTGTAAACCTGGTGACCGCGACGATCGCAATGATCACATTGTAAACGACAATCGGCACCCCGAAGAGCGGCGTGACGAGCCGCCGGCTCAGCGCAAAAAACGACTGAAGGGCAACGAGAACGGCGACCAGGGGCCACAGTCCCCGCACGGGCTGGATGGCGCGGCCAAGCAGGATCGTTGCAGACGCGTATGCCACCATCAGCGCCGGAACCATGAGTAAGCCGGCGATTGCAGTGATACCGGCAAATGACCGGGGCGCGCGCCTGAGCTGCGAGATCCGGCCGGCAACGATGATGTTCCACATGACCATGATGGTCGACACCGCGACGTAAAGCACGGCGAGAATGTGGTAGCGACTCAGGGCTCCTGACACGGCCGGAACCTAGAGGTCGCGCGACATGCTGGCAAGCGCAACACTGCTCACCTAGCTTGTCCGCATGGAGCGCGGCGCAATTTTTACTCTTCCAAACACCATTTCTCTCTCGCGCCTCGTGCTGGCTCTGTGTTTCGTTCTCATCGATGGCCGGTGGCAGCGCACCCTTCTCATCGTCGTCGCCGCGATCACGGATTTTCTGGACGGCTGGTTTGCCCGCCGCAGGAACAGCTCGACGGTTACCGGCGCGCTGATCGATCCGCTCGCGGACCGCGTGTTCGTGCTGTCTGCGGTGACCACCTACCTTCTCGCCGGGTGGCTCTCACTCTCGCAGTATCTGGTGTTCCTCGTCCGCGACATCGCAACGGCCGTTGGATTCATAGTCGCACGATTCATTCCCGGCCTCAGCGCATCGTCATTTCAGGCTCGTGCACTCGGCAAGGCGGTAACCGTTGTTCAACTCGTCATTCTGGTGGCCGTGCTTCAATTTTCCGCGGCCGTCCAACCGCTGATTGTGGTCGTTGGAGTGCTGTCTGCCGCCTCGGTTCTCGATTATACGCTGGCGCTTCACCGGGCCCGGGTTGCGGCCGGCAAAGGTGCATCGCCCAGCTGATGGACAGATGTCCAGGAATTCGCCATTACGGCCTCCTCATGTTGTCTACTGCCGTACTTGTCCTTGGGCCGGCTGCACTCCCGGGGCAACAACGTGCTTCTCCACCGCCTGCGTCTCGCGTGTCTCCCGAGGTGCGCATCGATGCCTTATTCGCCCGGGTCGACGCCGTTCATGCGGGCATCGGCATCAGCCGCCCCGTCGGTAATTATGTGCGCACCGGGATCGTCGCTGGTGCGGGATTCAGCAGCGGCGGCCGAAGCGCAAGAATAGATCTCCTTACGCGTTTTTATCTCGACCCGTTTCGCGAGAGCCGCTGGGCCGCTTACGGCGGTGGCGGCCTGACGACACGGTTTGATCAGGGAGAAAACGCCCACACGTACCTGATGCTGCTGGCAGGCGTCGATGGCCCTGTGAGGGGCAGATCGGCGTTTTCTGTCGAAGCGTCGCTGGGTGGAGGAGCACGAATCGGGATCGTGCTGCGGCGCGCAACCGCGGAACGGCGCTGACCCCTCGCTACCGGGTCAGCGCTCCGCGCATCAGCTCAGACCGCTGCGTTGACCTTGGCGGGCTGCGAAAACCGTTCGCCCAGAACACGAAGCTCTGTTACCTGTTTCGGCGTGAGCTCGTGGTAGCGTTCGGCAAGATATGCGATTGTGCTATCGAACCATTCTTTCTGATCTTCGGGAAGAGCTCCGATCACTCCGCTCTTCATGATGTGCTGGAACATCTCATCGCGCGCTTCTTCGAACGGGGTAGTAACAGGCGCAACGGTTCTCGTGTATCTAGGCTTCTGCTTGTTCATTAATCCGGTTGAAAGGTTTGAGAGTTGATTACCCTCAATCTAACGCCGATGTGCCCTCTCTCATAGGGCGTCAGGCCACCGCTCGCCGTTTCATGAAATCGAGCAGCAGCTCGCACAGGCGCGCCGGATTTTCCTCTGGAAGCAAACGGCCTACTCCGGGCAGACGGACAAGGCGGCCATCCGGGAGCGCGCCAATCAGCTTGTCGGCGATCTTCGCGTCTACCCAGCGGTCCTTTTCCCCCCAAAGCACCAGCGCCGGCACGTGAATCGTTCCGAGATTGACGTCCGCCATGTCCTCGTTGCTGATCGAGCTCGCTAGCGCCAGCAGATGGTTGACTCCATCCTTGCCAACAAACGGTGCCAGGTAGCGGGCAATGAGCTTGACCGGCATGCTTACGCCCGGGTCGGCGACGCTCCCCTTCAGAATACCCTCGATGAGGGGCGCCGCCCCGAGCACACCACGGGTCGTGCGAAACGCGAACTTCGCTGTGCTTCGCTGCATCTGCGTGACGTCTTTTCCGGGTAGCTCGTCGAACGCTGGCGTATTTATCAGCACCAGCTTCTCAACGCGCTCGGGCCGTGTGGCCGCGAGCCGAAGTGCAATTGCGCCGCCGATATCCACCCCGACAAGGATCCCGCGTGCAACGCGCAGCGCCGTCATTGCCGCGTCGAGATACTCAGCTTGCGCCGCAATGCCAAAATCGGCATCGAATGGCCGGTCGGACTCTCCGTGGCCGAACATATCGACAGCGTATGCGGTGTGGCCGGCCTCGGTGATCGCAGGCGCCACGTGGCGCCAGAGAAAAGTCGACGTTCCAAAGCCGTGAATGAGGATCACGGCCGTGCCACCATGCCCGAATCTTTCGACGTGCATCGCGCCCGGGCCTACGGGTACGCGAAGGACATCAGCTTGCATAACTATACCTCTCCTCTAGCTTTTACGATCGCTCGTGCGCCGCAGTCTGAAACGCCGCGCAGTATCACCCTACATTCAACACGGCACGGCAATGGCTGGCAAACCAAATAACCGGAAGAATGTCGTACGCAACGCATCAACCCGGCCAAAAGGATTCTACCTGGTTCTTGGCGCGATCGCCCTGATTGGCGGAAGTCTACTGGGATATTCGCTCATGCACAAAAACGACGGAGCGGTGGGCACCCCCGTAGCCGTCGACCCGGCTACCCTCGGACCATCGCAGGGGTACACCATCGGGAACGCCAACGCACCGGTGAAGATCATCGAATTTGCCGATTTCGAATGCCCGGGGTGCGCCCAGTTCGCAACTGTCACCGAGCCCGATGTGCGCAAGCGGATCGTTGACGCCGGCCTCGCGAGCTTCACGTTTTACGATTTCCCGTTGCCGCAGCACAAGAACAGCAAGCGGGCATCTCTTTCCGCGGCCTGCGCAAACGACCAGGGCAAATTCTGGGAAATGCACGACAGGATTTTCGCGCGCCAGGATCAGTGGAACACCCAGGCGGCCGATAACCCGAAGCCTTTTTTCCAGCAGTACGCCAAGGACATCGGTCTGAATGAGTCAGTATGGGAAGCCTGTTACGATTCGAACAAGCATGACGCCCGGATCCTCGCCAACCTCGCCGATGGCGAAAAACGGAAGGTTTCGTCGACGCCCACGTTCATCGTAGGGGACAAGATGTATCCGGGCGCCCTCCCTTACGACGTGTTGAAGGCAATTGTCGATTCCGCCACCCGGGCCGGTGGGGTGGCTCCCGCGAGCCAGTAGCCCTCGTGAGAAAGCGCATGATTGTCGGGGCGCTGGCCTTGGCAGGGCTCTTCGTGGCGCTGTACCTGCTGCTTTACAAGCTGGGAATGATAGGGGCCCTGAACTGCAGCGTCGGCTCCTGCGAAACAGTGAACACCAGCAAGTGGGCGACCTTCCTCGGGTTACCAGTTGCCGCCTGGGGCGTCGCATTCTATGCGGGTCTTCTGGCTCTTGGCCTGGTAAGCGTGCAGGAGCGATACGCAGGTTCGAAGGGCATGTCGCAGGCGCTGGTTCTCTATTCGGGATCCGGGCTGATTTTCTCCACCTGGCTCACGTATCTCGAACTATTCGTGATTCATGCCGTCTGTCAGTGGTGCGTAGTATCGGCAGTGATCGTGCTCGCCATCTTCGCAACGACAGTGCTGGATTACAGAGAATTCGATTGACGCTCATGTGGTGCAGCCAGAAGTTGGCGCCCTCCTGACTGAATCAATCGTTGCCCTCATCTTCGGAGCGCTGGGGAACACGCTCCAGGCGGCCTACCGCGGACTACCTCAGCGAGTGACTACGCCCAGGTAACCCGGGCGCTATCCTCGCGCAATAATGCGCAAGGCCGTCAGCTCCGTTTGACGCTCCGCTGCCGTGCGGCCGCATCATCGAGCCGGAGGCGCGGCTTGATCTCCTCATCTTCCTGCCCTTCCTCTCTCGCACGACGGCGGAACGGAACGAGATCGCGCCCAAGACTCACCAACGCACGCGTAGCGACAGTGCTCGCAAGCGGCTCTGGGATACCCATCACACGGATGTACGTATCGATCGCACGGTCGAAAGAGAGATCCTCGGCGAGCGTGTCCACGAACATCAGCGAATTGTCCACGTGAGCGCGGATTACCGTCTCTTCAGCACGGGCTTGGGAAAGTCTGAGGCGCCGCTCAGCGTTCGCGTTGAGCTTGCGGCCGAATATCGATTCAGGAAACAAACCACTTAGCATGAAACCGTCCGGGGTTATTGGCGTTTGAAAGTGAAATCTAAAGCGAAGTTCGTACCGCGGTCAGAAAGTTCATCTCGTAAACAAGTGACGCTTCACGTCTGAACCTGAACCTCGTCGTCCGCGTCCCTTCCGGGGCTCATCCCTCCTGCCCCTCGTATTGCTCCTTGAGACTTGCCACCACACCCGGGTCGGCGAGCGTGGTAGTGTCGCCAAGAATCCGGCCTTCAGCGATGTCCCGCAGCAGGCGTCTCATGATCTTGCCGGAGCGGGTCTTGGGCAAGTCGGCCGAAAAAAGAATGTCATCGGGTCGTGCGAGCGCGCCGATCTTGGCGGCAACGAACCTCCTTAGCTCCTCGCGTAGTTCCGGTGTCTGGACGTGATCGTCACGCAGCGTGACGAACGCTGCAATCGCCTGTCCCTTTACGTCATGGGTCTTCCCGACAACTGCGGCTTCGGCTACCGCAGGGTGCTCAACGAGCGCCGACTCCACTTCCATCGTGCCGATGCGGTGGCCGGCTACGTTCAGGACATCATCCACGCGCCCCAGGATCCAGAAAAAGCCATCGTCGTCGCGTTTTGCGCCGTCGCCCGGAAAGTACAGGTCAGGCCGCCCGGGCCACTTGGTGAAATAGGTATCCACATAGCGCTGGTCGTCGCCCCATATCGTGCGAAGCATGGAGGGCCATGGCCCCGTCAGCGCCAGCAGGCCCCCGCCAACAGGAATGACATCGGCGTTCGCATCGAGAAGCTCGGCCGAGTACCCGGGTAGTGCCATTGTTGCGCTGCCGGGTTTCGTGCCGGTAATGCCGGGAATCGGAGAGATCACGATGGCCCCGGTTTCGGTCTGCCACCAGGTGTCGACAATCGGGCACCGGTTTCCGCCGATGTGCTCGCGGTACCACATCCATGCTTCAGGATTGATCGGTTCCCCGACCGATCCGAGGAGTCGCAGCTTCGACAAGTCGTGTTTCGCCGGATACTCTGCGCCCCACTTCATGAAAGCGCGAATCGCAGTCGGCGCTGTGTAAAGTATGGTGACGCCGAGTCGCTCGCAGATATCCCAGAACCGATCTTTCGCGGGGCTGTCCGGCGCGCCCTCGTACATCACGCACGACGTTCCGTTGGCGAGGGGCCCGTAAACCAGGTAGGAGTGGCCGGTTACCCAGCCAACATCTGCCGTGCACCAGAAAACGTCGTCATCCCTCAGGTCGAACACGAGCTTCGCGGTCGCCGTCACGGCAGTCAGATATCCGCCCGTTGTGTGGACAATTCCCTTCGGCTTGCCGGTGGTTCCGGACGTGTAGAGAATGAACAGAACATCCTCCGCCTCCATCGCTTCCGGCTCGCATTCCGCTGAGGCTGTCTCCATCAAATCGTGATACCACAGGTCACGCCCGTCGCGCATCTGGATGTCGATTGCCTGCATGTGTGCCTTCACGCTTGCCGCACCGCCGGCACCTGTCCCGACAAATGCGCGCTTCACCACGATGACGTTCTCAATTGACGGAGTTTGCTCGAGCGCTTCGTCCGCGTTGCGCTTGAGAGGTACCACCTGACCCCGCCGGTATCCGCCGTCGGAGGTCACGAGCACTCTGCAATCGGAATCGTTGATCCGGTCGCGCAATGATTCCGGAGAGAATCCGCCAAACACAACCGAGTGAATTGCACCGATTCGCGCGCACGCGAGCATCGCGATTGCGGCCTCGGGAATCATCGGCAGATAAATGGCTACCCGGTCACCACGGCGAATGCCAAGTGACCTGAGCACGTTGCCAAAACGTGAGACGTCGGCGTGCAGGTCCGAAAACGTCAGCGTTCGGCTGTCACCAGGCTCCCCCTCCCAGATGAGGGCCGGAGCGTCCCGTCGAGGTCCTTCCAGGTGACGGTCCACGCAATTTACCGAGGCATTGAGCTGACCTCCCGTGAACCAGCTCGCGTGTGGGGGATTCCAGTTGAGCACTTTGTCCCATGGCCGCATCCAGGCGAGCTCCGCGGCCCTGGCCGCCCAGAATGCCTGAGGGTCGGCTGCCGCTTCCGAATAGACACTCTCCGAGACTACGCTCGCTGCCGCGCGAAACTCGTCGCTCGGGGGGAATTTGCGATTTTCCTGCAGCAGAACGTCGATGTCGTTCATCTTGGACCTGGGTTGGTTGCGGTCTCGCAACGTTGTCCGTTTTGCATGGCGTGCGCCAGAGTGCCAGCTTTGGGGTTCATGCAAAGTTCATCGACCGCGGCAGTCGTAACGGAAAACCTGAGCAAGTCGTTCGGCTCGCGGCGGGCCGTTGACAGTGTGTCCATTTCTGTCGCCCCCGGTGAGGTGCTTGCGCTGTTTGGCCCCAATGGAGCGGGCAAGACGACCTTGTTGAGGATGCTTGCGGGCCTGCTCAAGCCAAGCAGTGGCAGTGCCCGCATTGGGGACTCAGCTCTTCCCGGCGGCGCCGATGTGCGCCGCAGCGTTGGCATTATCTCGCATCATTCGCTCCTCTACGACGCACTCACTGCTCGCGAGAATGTTGAATTCGCCGCCCGACTATACGGTGTCGCTGACGCACGCGCGGCCGCGGCGCGAGCGCTTGGCGTGATGGGAATGTCAGAAAGAGCGAACACTCCCGTCCGTGCGCTCAGTCGCGGAATGAAGCAGCGGGTCTCGATCGCGCGCGCGATTGTACATGGGCCGGTCGTCGTGCTGGCCGACGAACCTTTTACCGGACTCGATGTTGCCGGAGCGCGTGCGCTTTCGGACATGCTGCTCGGTCTCCGAGGCGCCGGCGCCGCCCTCGTCCTGGTCACTCACAGTATCGATGACGGACTTTCTCTCGCAACCCGGGCGGCAATCATGCAGCGTGGTCGCATTGTCCGCAGCGACCCGCGCGCTGACGTCGAGCCCGGGGCATATGGGGAACAATACGCCGCCATGGTCGCTTCAAATGGGTGATGCTCTTCGCGATTCCTGGGTCATCGCCATGAAAGATCTGGCAATCGAGTTCAGAACACGCAGCGCTTTTTTGTCAGCGGTCGTCTTCGCTTTGCTCGGTGTCGTCATTTTTTTCTTCGCCTGGGATCCTACCGCAGTCACCGCGGCCGATCTCGCGCCGGGAGTGCTCTGGGTTGTGTTCACATTCTCCGGATTGCTTGGACTTCACAGGTCGTTCGGCGCCGAACAGGCAGATCGCGCCATCGATGGGCTACTCGCGTCTCCGGTGGCCCGCGAATCGATCTACCTTGGCAAGGCCATGGCAAACCTTATTTTCGTAATCGGCGTTCAGGCCGCTTCGATTCCTGCCATTGCGCTCTTTTACGGGTTACCAATTGGATCCGTACTCGCCCCGCTGTGCGCGATAACGCTGCTGGCCGCCATCGGGCTCGTCGCTGTCGGGACGCTCTTCAGCGCAATGGCAGTCAACACACGGCTGGCCGAATTACTGCTGCCGATGCTGTCGCTTCCATTCTTCGTTCCGATCGTGATACCAGCTGCTCAGGCGACTGCCAAGCTGCTGAGCGGCCGCCCGGTTGGCGAGACGTTGCCGTGGCTTAAATTGCTGCTGGCATTCGATATTGTATTTACTGTCGGTTGCATGCTTGCCTATCCTTTCACGCTCGAGGAATGAAAGCAACCCCATTATCCGTGGCGGCTGTCGCGGCAATCGCGATCACCTACATACGCGCGTTCTTTTTCACGCCACTCGAGGCAATCCAGGGTCCCGCCCAGAAAATTCTCTATCTCCATGCGCCTTCGGCATGGGTTGCGTTTCTGGCGTTCGGTCTCGTGGGGCTTGCCAGCGTTCTCTATCTGTGGCTGAAGGACGAGCGACTGGACCGCATCGCGGAGTCATCGGCCGAAGTCGGCGTGATGTTCACCACGATTGTCCTGGTGACAGGGCCACTGTGGGGAAAGCCAATATGGGGCACATGGTGGACCTGGGACGCGCGGCTGACACTGACATTGTTTCTCTGGTTCATATATCTGGGGTACATCGTGCTGCGGGGCGCTGTTGACGACCGCGCAATGCGGGCGAGGTACAGCGCCGTGCTGGGAATTCTTGGAACCCTGCTCATACCCTTCATACATTTGAGTGTCTATCTCTTCAGGACGCTGCACCCACAGCCCATCCTGATGAAGCCCGGCGCTCCGTCGCTGCCAGGTGAAATGCTTGCGACGCTGCTGCTGTCGTTTGGCTCATTTACGCTGCTTTACGTAGCCTTGCTTCGTGGCCGGTACCGTTACGCGGTCGAACGCGACAATGCCCATCCTCCGGAAACGTACGATGCCTGATAACTCGGCGTACTACTACGCTGCTTACGCGGCGGGGACTATCATTTTCGTGGTGTACGCGGCTGCCCTTAGCTGGAGGCGAAAGAGTCTCCGGCATCGTGAGCCGGATTTGCGAAATTGAGTTCTTCACGAACGGACGCCGACATTCCCGCCGAGGTATCCGACCCAATAAACGCCAGCATCCTTGCGATCGCCGAGGACCGCGTGCCGGGGTTCACGCTCGAACCGTTTGCCGAGATTGCGCGCGCGGCATCTCTCGACGAGCAGACAGTAATCGAGCGATTGCAAGCGATGCTCGCCGCCGGAACGATCCGGAGAATCCGGCAGACGATGATGGCAACCAACCTCGCACCGGGTGCGTTAATCGCCTGGAAAATTCCGGCGGGGAAGATCGATGCCGCATTCGAATACATGTCGAAGAGCGACCCGTTTTCGGGTCACGTCGTTATCAGGTCAACTGATAATGAAACGCCCGGTTCAGAATACCGGCTGTGGACGACGTTGAAGGTGCCTCAGGGATTTTCGATGTCGAAACACTGCGAATATCTGACCGGTGTGATCGGTGCCGAATCGTTTCGTGTGATGCCGGCGAAGCGGCTTTTCGCTCTCGGCGTGGGCCATGTGCGGCGCCGCGGGATGGCACCGGGTTCGAAGACAGACGAGCCGGGCGCGGTGCTCGACACCCGGATCGTCGATCTGTCGGCGCGCGACTGGCAGGTACTCGGCCCGCTCAAACGTGAATTCATGGTGTCGGAGATCACATCTGATCCGTGGCGCGCCCGTGCCCGCGAGGCGGGCGTGTCATTTGAGGAGTTCATCGCTGTCTCACGTTCCCTGAATGAACGGGGGGTGGTCGGACGGTTCTCGACTTTCCTCGAACATGTAAAGCCCTCGGCGACGGGGGTCCGCGTAACGCGCTATAACGCGCTCTTTCACTGGCGCGTTCCCGCCGGACGCGAGATTGAAGCAGGGCGCGAGGTGGGAAGACATCACATCCTCACTCATGCCTATTGGCGGGAAGGCGGGCCCGAGTTTGCCAGCGTGAATATCATGGCGGTGGCCCATGGCACTGACAAATCGACAGTTCTTGCCCACAAGGACGCCATCGACCGGCACCTGGCCGAAGTCGGCATTCCCGTAGCTTACACAAACGTCTTCTGGGGCGGCCGAAGCGAGATCAAGCCGTCGGAGATATCGCCAGTGGAGTATGCGAAGTGGTGTTTGCGCGTCGGACTCGAGCCGGCTGCGATGCACGGGGTGGATGAGAGAGAAGCGGCATGAAGCCTGGAACTGTGTTTCTCGTTGGCGCCGGGCCGGGTGACACAGGGTTGATTACAGTGCGTGGCAAGCACCTCGTGGACACCGCCGACGCGATTGTCTACGATGCGCTTGCCAACCGCGACCTGCTGCCCCCTGATGCGAGGGAAACGGGCTTTCCCGAGATTTATTTTGTCGGGAAGCGGGGGGGCGACAGCAAATCGGTTCCGCAGGACGAGATCAACGATCTCATCGTGCGCCTCGCGCGTGAGGGGAAGCGGGTGGTTCGGCTCAAGGGAGGCGACCCTCTCGTATTCGGTCGCGGGAGCGAGGAAGCACAGGCATTGAACGATGCCACGGTTCCCTTCGAGATCGTGCCCGGCGTCACTGCCGGTCTGGCCGCGCCCGCGTACGCGGGAATTCCCGTCACGCACAGGGGTCTTGCGACTTCGGTGACGTTTGTAACGGGACACGAAGATCCGGCAAAGGCATCGACGCAGACAAACTGGGATGCATTGGCCAAGGTCGGCGGCACCATCGTCATTTATATGGGAGTCAATACATTGCCCTCCATCGCCGCGGCCTTGATCAACGGGGGAATGCCTCCCGGCATTCCGGCCGCGGCGATTCAGTGGGGCACCTACCCCAGGCAGCGTACCGTCACCGCGACTCTTGCTACCCTCGCCGAGCGTGCGGCAGCGGAGGGGATTGCCGCGCCCGTCGTTACGGTAATCGGATGGTCCGTGGTATTGCGTGATGAAATCAAGTGGTTCGAGCACAGACCTCTGTTCGGCAAACAAATCGTCGTCACGCGTGCCTCGGACGTGCCGTCCATCATAAATCAGAGGCTGCGCGATCTCGGCGCGGCGGTTATCGAGATGCCGGCGACGCGCATCGAGCGTCTCGACCTCGCACCGCTTCGCTCCGAATTGCTGAGGCTGCACGAATATCAGTGGCTGATCTTCACCAGCCAGAACGCGGTGGCAATTTTCTGGGAACAGCTGCTCGGCTCGGGTAAAGACAGCCGTGCGCTGGCGGGATTGAAAGTGGGTGCGGTCGGTCCTGCAACAGCGGCGTCACTGCTCGAGAAAGGCATCGCGGTGGATGTCATACCGGAGCGCTTTGTCGCTGAAGGACTGCTCGATATTCTGTCCGGGTTCGACCTGACGGACGCACGGTTCCTCTATGTCACTTCCGAGGGATCGCGCGAGGTACTCCCGGACGGTCTTGCCGCGATGGGCGCCAGTCTCAAAGTTGTGCACGCTTATCGCTCTTCGCCGGATGGCCGGGGTGCCCTCGAGCTGAAACGAAGCCTTGAGAGCGGCCTGATAGACCTCGTCTCTTTTGCGTCTGCTTCAGCCGTGCGCGGTTACATCGATGCGGTTGGCGAAGATCTGGCGTTGCGCGCGCCGGCGGCGTCGATCGGGCCAGTCACCAGTGAAGCGATCCGGGCGGCGGGAATCGAGCTGCGGTGCGAGGCGGAGCACTCAACGATCGATGGGCTGGTGGGCGCAATAGAGCGCACACTGGCGTGAGCGACGTCGTTCGAATTGGCACGCGGGCATCCGAGCTCGCACTCCGTCAGGCACGGCTGGTAGAGACGGCTCTTGCTGCACGCGGTGTATCGTGCGAGCTGGTCACTTTCACGACGACGGGCGACAGGCGGCTCGATCAACCACTGAGCAGCATCGGCGCGAAGGGTCTGTTCACGCGCGAGCTCGAAGTCGCGTTGATGGATGGCAAGGTCGACTGCTGCGTGCATTCCCTGAAGGATCTGCCCACATCACAGCCCAAAGGACTTGACGTTGTGGCGCTCCTCGAGCGCGAGGATCCGCGGGACGTGCTCGTCGTGAACCCATCAGGCAGGGCTGACAGCGTCGAGTCCTTACCGCCGGGATCGCGAGTTGGAACTTCGAGCCTGCGGCGCCGTGCTCAACTCGCGGCACTGCGCCCCGACCTTGAAATCGTGGAGCTTCGAGGTAACGTGCCGACACGGCTGAGGAAGGTCGACGCGGGAGACGTGCATGCGGCGATTCTCGCCGCCGCAGGTCTCATCCGGCTTGGTGTCGAATCGAGAATCACGCAGTTTCTCGAACCGCCGCGCTGGCTTCCCGCTGCGGGACAAGGTGCAATCGCCATCCAGGCGAGGCTGGCAGATCATGCGTTGCTGGAGGTGCTGGGCAGTCTGGATCACGCACCGACAAGTATCAGCACGCGCGCGGAAAGGGAATTTCTCGCTGCGCTCGAAGGCGGGTGCCAGGTACCAATCGGAGCTCTCGCAACAGCGCAGTTCACAGAAAGCGGGGAATGTATGGTACTCCATGGATTTGTCAGTGACGTTGCCGGCCATGAGTTCGTCAGGGGCTCGCACCAGGTCGATCAGGCAGCGCCAGAAGAATCCGGGCGCGCGCTGGCGGCGGAGCTTCGCACACGCGGAGCGACGAATCTGTTGATGGAGCTGCGATCGGCAGATCAACTGATTGCACCCCAACCGGAATAGAGAGTGTCATCCTTTCCAGAATTCAGGGGGCGACGGCTGCGACGCACAGAGGCGCTCCGCAGCCTCGTCCGCGAGACGTCGCTGGCGCCGTCCCAGCTCGTCATGCCTCTTTTTGTCCGGAACGGCGACAAGCTCCGAAACCCTGTCTTGTCCATGCCCGGAACGGCGCAGACTTCCCCCGACGAGCTTTTGAGGGACGCGGAAGCAGCGGCGAGTGTTGGCGTCGGCGGAGTGATCCTTTTCGGAATTGCCGATACGAAGGATGCAACCGGCAGTGAAGCCTGGTCAGATGATGGTGCCGTTCAGCGTGCGGTCAGACTTCTCAAGAGCGAGCTGCCCGGCCTCGTCGTCATTACTGACGTTTGCATGTGCGAGTACACGGATCACGGGCACTGCGGAATTCTGAAGGGCGGCGAAGTCCAGAACGATGCAACCCTCGAGCTGCTTTCGCGGGCGGCGGTTTCTCACGCGGCAGCCGGCGCCGACATCATTGCACCGAGCGACATGATGGATGGCCGCATCGCCGCTGTTCGTGCCGCGCTCGACGACAGTGGATTTCCCAATGCACCGCTGCTCAGCTACGCCGCGAAATACGCATCGGCCTACTACGGGCCATTTCGCGAAGCTGCAGAGTCGGCGCCGGCGAGCGGTGACCGGAAGGGATACCAGATGGACCCTGCCAATTCGGACGAGGCGCTTCGGGAGGTTTTTGCCGACATCGAGGAAGGGGCGGACGCCGTGATGGTGAAGCCCGCAGGGCCATACCTCGACATAATTGCGCGGGTCAAGGAAGCGACGGGATACCCGGTAGCCGCATATCAGGTGAGTGGTGAGTATTCAATGATTCACGCGGCGGCCGAGCGGGGGTGGATCGATGGAGAGCGGGTGATGATGGAGTCGCTGCTGGGAATCAGGCGCGCCGGTGCCGACTTTATTGTCACCTATTTTGCGGTCAAGGCAGCTCGGCTGCTTCGTTGAGACCCTTGGTCGCCGCTCCGCGCGAACGCGATGGGCCGTGGGCACCGGGCTGGGAATCAGCCGGGCATGACCGTTGCCTTTGTATTGGCCATGACGCATAGCCTGGTGGATGGAATCAACGACATGCAGAAGGTCGTGCTGTCGCACCCATCCGGCGCTGTCGCTGACGTATACGCAAACGGCGCCCATGTGACATCGTGGGTTCCGGCGGGTGGCCATGAGATGCTCTTCCTGAGTGAGGCAGCGCGGTTCGAACCCGGAGAGGCCATCCGCGGCGGCGTCCCCGTGGTTTTTCCCCAGTTCGCCGATGGCGGGCCGCTGCCGAGGCACGGGTGGCTGCGGACAACAGAGTGGCAACTGCTCGAGACGGAGTCGGACGAGCCGTCGTCCGTCACATTCTGCACCGCGGATACCGAGGCTTCGCGGAAAATCTGGCCCTACCGCTACGAAGCGGAGTTAACGGTTACGCTGGCGGAAAAGGATATCGAGATCCGCCTGCTGGTGACGAACAGCGGCGAGGAGATGTACGCGTTCACAGCGGCGCTGCATACCTACCTGTCAGTCGGAGACATCACGTACGCCGAGCTCATGGGGCTGGCAGGCACGAGCTATATCGACAAGGTTGCTGCTGGCGCCCTCAAAACCCATCGTGACCGGGAGCTGCGCGTAACAACCGAAATCGATCGTATATATCTCGGCGCGCCATCGCCGCTGCGATTCATGGATAATGCGCGCGATACTACGGTCGAGATCGCGCGATCCGGGTTTCCCCACATCGTGGTTTGGAATCCCTGGGAAACTGCCACCAGCAAGCTCTATGACATGAACGATGATGAGTATCTTCGGATGATTTGTGTCGAGGCCGCGATCGTAGGACGGGAGTTGAGGCTCGCTCCAGGAACCAGCTGGACCGGCTCGCAGCGGCTCGCGCTTCTCTAGCGAAACCGCGCAACCCACTGCCACAAACGGCCCGAGCTCCTAGCTTTAGCGCCTGACTATGGAGACGCAAACAATGCAGTATCGAACTTTCCCGGGCACCGGCATCGCTGTCAGTGAAATCGGATTCGGAACGTGGACGTTATCCACCGGCTGGTGGGGGGAAAAGACGGATGACGAGGCAGTCGCGATGCTGCGTCGTTCGGCCGACGACTTTGGAATCAATTTTTTCGATGCCGCCGACACCTATGGCAACGGCCGCAGCGAAACCCAGCTCGCGACTGCGTTTCGCGGAAAACGCGACAGCGTAGTGTACTCCACCAAGATCGGTTACGACATCTACGACGAAACGGCCGCGAAAGCGCGACGTGGCCAGAGCGAACTGCCACAGCGTTTCGAGCCTGAGTATATGAGGTTCGCGGTCGACAAGTGCCTGGAACGTCTGGAAACGGACTACATCGATGTTCTGCAACTGCACAACATCAAGATGGAGCACGTTCGCGAGCCGGAAATCTGGCACACTCTTCGTGAGTTGAAAAACGAGGGGAAAATCCGCGTTTGGGGCGCGGCTTTCGGTCCCGCAATCGGGTGGCTGTACGAAGCTGTTGAGCTCTGCGAGCGGGAGCCCGACGTAGGCACTATCCAGATGATCTGGAATATCCTGGAGCAACACCCGGGCTCGGCAATGGTCACGGCCGCGCGCGAGCATGCGCCGGATTGCACCTTCAATATTCGCGTGACGCACGCCTCCGGAATGCTCGAGGGCAGATACACGGAAGACACGGTCTTCGCGGCGAACGACCACCGCCGGCACCGCCCCCGGTCATGGCTTGTAAACGGTCTCAAGAAGATTCGCACCCTCGATTTTCTCAGCGAGCAGATGACGCTCGGTCAGGCCGCGCTGCAATGGCTGCTTGCTGAGCCCGCGGTGGTAAGCGTGCTTCCGAATATCTATGATGCTGCGCAGCTCGAAGAATTCGCCGCGGCAAGCGGGATGCCGGCGCTGTCGGCCAGCGATATTGAACGAGTCCGTGTGCTTGCGTCCGGCAATTTCGGAATCGAGGAAGAGCCGATGTCGTACAAGGGCACAATGGAGAGAATGATTTCGTGAATCCGTGGCATGACTTTCCGATCGGGTCCCATCCGCCAGAGGTGGTCACCGCAGTTGTGGAGATTCCGCGCGGCAGCCGCAACAAGTACGAGCTCGACAAGGAAACCGGTCAGTTTCGACTTGATCGCGTTTTATTCTCAGCTGTCCATTATCCCGGCGACTACGGTTTCATTCCGCGCACGCTGCACGAGGACAACGATCCGCTGGACATCATCGTCAGCATCAACGAGCCGACATTCCCGGGCTGCCAGATCGACTGTCGTCCGCTTGGCGTGCTGAAAATGCTCGACCGCGGAGAACCGGACGACAAGATCATCGCGGTGCCATCGAACGACCCCTTCTACAACGAGTACTTCGATATCGCCGATCTATCGCAGCATTATCTGAAAGAGGTCGAGCACTTCTTCCACATCTACAAGGATCTCGAAGGCCGGCGCGTTGAAATCCTGGGGTGGGAAAAGAGCGAGGTCGCGTGCACCGTCATTCAGGATTCAATTGCCCGCTACAGGGAAAAATACCTGCGCGTCGGACCGTAGCGTCTGCAGGCTGTCTAGCTGGGCGGAATGCGCAGGACTACTTCATCGCCCTCGGCAACGCTGATCGTTTCACTCACCGGCGAGGTGCGCCCGCCAATCGGATCTGCCTGAAAGCGAAGTGACGTAGCGCCAAAAACGATGCTCGGCGGTATTGTGAGAACTGTCGTGTTTAGCCCTCTTGCGGTGCCGAGCCGAATGCGCTGGCCGCCGCTGAACACGTATATCGTCATGTCGAGCAACGCCTGATTATCGACGCTCACAGTGGTTCGTTCCGTCTCGGCTGCCTGCCGTCTCCCTGCCGCGGTGCTGCACGCTGCCACGGCCACAAGCAGCACACCGAAAAAAGCCCGTCTTGCGAAAATCATGGTTGCCTCCCTGAACGTATTTGGACATCCGGGAGGCGGGTAAAGTTCCCCACGCCTGAAACCGAATCAGCCCCTGTTACGGGCGAGAGGGAGCGGAAATATATGGTATCCCATATAACCTAATCAACCGTGCGTGCTGCATCGCGCGTCGTGGCCGCCGGTTTCAGGGTGCCGTATGTCAGTGGCTCGACATCACGCCTGATGAACAGGAATTCGTACAGCACCGCTGCGGCAAGCGCGCCGGTGATGGGCGCCAGCCAGTAGATGAGTTGGGCCTCGAAGATCCCTGTCGTCACCGCGGGCCCGAAGGATCGCGCTGGATTCATGGAAGCGCCGGTGAGCGGACCGATCGCCAGCATGTTGGCGGCATAAACAAACCCCACTGCCAATCCGCCCATCCGGGGGGCCTTGGGATCGACGATGGTTCCAAAAGTGACGATCACGAGAAGAAATGTCGCGATGGCCTCGAGAACAAACGCCTGTCCCCCGGTGACCTGCAGCGCGATGGCCTGACCACCGCCCCGGGTGACCTCAAAGAGCGTGAATGGAAAGGTGAACTTGAGTGCGTAAGCTCCGACGATCGCGCCGATGAGCTGGCCGAGTATGTAGACCCCGGCCATCGACGTGTCGATGCGACGGGTAGCCAGAAACCCCAGAGTTACCGCGGGGTTGAGGTGACCCGAGACCCGCATGAGCGCACTTACCATCACTCCCAGCATGAGACCATGGGCGAGCGCTATGCCGATCAGGCCTGCAGGACTGTTCGTATCCCTGGCGATCATGATCGCCGCACCGCCCACGAACACGAGCGCGAAAGTGCCGATTAATTCGGCTACGAAATGGCGAACGGCATCACGCATGTTTTGTCCTCAGGTGGCCTGGCAAGCGGTGCGGGAAACCTGTGCAGGTGAGCACGAGCGCGCTGCCCCTGACTCATCAGCTGACGCGGCGGAGCACCAGTGCCGCATTTATTCCGCCGAAGCCAAATGAATTCGTCAGCATGTGCTCCACTCGCGCCGATTTGCCAGCTCCCGGCATGAAGTCAAGATCGCAGGCTTCGTCCGCCTCCGTAAGATTCACCGTTGGCGGCAGCCACTCATTTTTCATCGCCAGTGCGCAGATGGCCGCTTCAATCGCGCCGGACGCCCCGAGCGCATGTCCGTAATAGCCCTTGGTCCCGCTCATCGGGAGCGCATCCGCATGCTCAGCGAAAACATTCCTGATTGCTGCCGTCTCGGTTGGATCGTTGAGCGGAGTCGAACTTCCGTGAGTATTCATGTACCCGATCTCGTGCGGGCTCAGGTGCGCATCTTCGAGGGCAAGTCGCATCGCCCGCGAGGCCTGAGATCCATCGGGCCGCGGAGCAGTCATGTGCCACGCATCGTTTGTCACACCATAGCCCGCGATCTCCGCATAGATCCGCGCACCGCGAGCGACCGCCCGCTCGTACTCTTCCAGCACCATCACCGCCGCACCTTCGCCCATTACGAAACCGTCGCGGTCCTTGTCGAACGGGCTCGATGAAATCGACGGCGTATCGTTTCGAGTGGACATGGCGCGAATAATCGAGAAGGCCCCGAAGCAAAGCGGGGCAAGCGGTGCTTCCGAGCCCCCCGACACCATCACATCGGCATAACCGTCGCGAATAAGGCGAAACCCATCGCCGACCGCGATCGTGCCGGACGCACAGCTCATTGCGTTGGTGGAGTTGGGACCACTTATGCCTAGCTCGATGGCGACGTTACAACTGGCAGCGCCGCCAAACACCGAAAGCGCAAGAAGTGGATCCACATTTCTTACGCCATGCTGAATAAACACGCCGAGCTGCTCCTCCGCATAGCCCACTCCGCCGAGCGCTGTGCCCATCGTCGATCCGATTCGATCGCGGTCTTCGCCTTCGAGTCGAAGAGCCGAGTCGGCAATCGCCATGTGCGCTCCCGTCACGGCGAACTGACCGAATCGGTCCAGGCGCTTCGCCCGCTTGTGATCCAGGTGATCTGTCGGCACATAGTCGTTAACCTCCGCGGCATTGTGACTGCGGAAGACTGACGGGTCGAACCTCGTCAGCGAACCAACCGCAGACTTCTCGCGAAGGATTCCATCCCACAGGCCAGACGCGCACATGCCAATTGGAGTGATCGCCCCAATTCCCGTGATGACTACTCTACGCTTTGCCACACCAATAGCCTCTCGTCATTGCGTTGCGCGAGCCCGCTCGCGTCTCCCCGCTTCCCGTTCGGCCGCGACAGCCAGGCCGGCGAGGGTACGCGAGGCAATTCCATGTATGAATACCGGCCCGATGACCAGCGTTGCCGTGGGGATGCCGAGCACTGGAATCGGTGGCCCGTCCCATACGTGAAGAATCGTCACATGGGTTCCTCCTGGAGCCGACCGAAAACTCCACTCGACATCCATCCCCTTGGTGATACCCTTGATGTGCCGAAAACGGATTGCCGGGGCGCCTTCATCCACAGACATCTCCGAAAGCCACCACGTCGGCCATCCGGCAATGCCAAAGGGCCGGTACGCCGACATCTCGACAATCCCGCCGCCGTCGGTCGCGTGATCGCGAAACCGAACGAAACGATAGTGCGACAGGTGTGTCGGCCACTCCTCGACGCGCCTTGCGATGTCGAAGATCACGCGCCACGGCGCGCGCACGAACTGCTCGTCACGAATCTCCATGGGCCGCCCGAGCGGCATGGGCCCAAGCTCGTATGGTTCGCTCATTTTTGTCATTGCGGTGTCCAGCTTGTTGTAAGGCGAAAGCCAGGCCGTCTCCGCACACGAGGCCGGGTACCCACGGCGGCTTCTACGATGTCCGCGAGCTCGCTGCGAACGAAGCCGCGCATAACGGATACGACGCCGTCGTGTCTGCTGACGTGATGGAAACCGAGCGCAAACGAAGTAGCCCAGATACCGGCCGCGGCAAACCAGCTCCGGCGGAGGTCGCTGACTATCACCCGCATCCTCGCAACCCTGTTCATTTCGCCGATAACCGCAACTGCACCGTCGGTGGTGAAATGATGCAGCAGCTGCGAGCACATGACGATGTCGACGCTGTTGTTTCCAAACGGGAGCATGAGGGCATCTCCCCGGACCACGGCACTGTTGCAATGGCGGTGCGCAGATACCAGCGGTTCGGCCATATCGATGCCGATGGTCCATAGCGTGACCCCGGCCTTGGCCGCCGTCTGGCGCGCTCGCGTCGGAATGTCGCCGGCGCCCGTACCTACATCGAGTAGCGTCGCCTCGGAGCCAAGCATGGGTATCACCGCTTTCAGCTCGCCGAGCGCGGCGCGCGTTCCCCCGAAAATGACGTTTGAAAGAGAGACGTCGGACATCGACCGGGTGACGATCTTCGGGTCAATCTTCGGATCGTCCAGCAGCTCGAAGCCGCGCCGCCGGCGTGGAGTGAGTAATCCCGTCATATCGTCAACGCTCGAGCTGCGCGTATCCTGCGCGGTAATAGAGCAGCGGCTTGCCGTCGCTGGCGCTGGCGAATTCGACCTCGCCGAAAAAGACGTCGTGATCGCCGGCCTCCTGCCGCGCGGTTACGCGACACTCGATGCTCCCGAGCACATCATCCAGGAGCGCCAGGCCGGTTTGTCCGCGGGAATAACCGATTCCGTCAAAACGGTTCGGGTCGACTCCCGAGAACCGTCGCGCAAGCGCTTCCTGGCCCTCGGACAGGATGTTGACCACGAAATGAGTTGCGTCAAGCAGCGATGGATACATGGATGCCGAATGATCGATGCAGATCAGGACAAGAGGCGGGTCGAGACTCAGCGAGGAAAATGCACTAACCGTCATACCCTGGTCGTTGCCCGCCGGACCCAGGGTCGTGACGACTGTGACGCCGGTGGAAAACCTGCCGAGCACCGCCCGGAACGCATCATGGTCGATCGTCACGCGTGGCTGGGAAGCGAAAACATCATTTGCAGCAGATATGAAGGCCTGAAGATCTCGCGTGGTGGCACAAAATCGCCCACCACTCCAACGAAGATGTCGGCCATATCCCGCCGCCGCGAAAGAACCGTCGCCGCGCGATTGAGGATCGCGGGCACCGCCACCGCGGCGCCGACGAGCCGCTCCACCTTCCATTTTCCGGAAAACTCCGACCGGCGCGCGGCTTCGTACGCGCCAAGCGGCCTGTCTGGGTTCCGCCCGCGGGCACGGGCGATGACGGATTCCGCGATGAAAGGAGCAGCAATCTCGCCTCCCCTCAACGCGGCGTAGATACCCTCGCCTGTAAAGGGATCGAAGAAATCAGCGGCATCTCCCACGAGTGCCGCTCCGCTTGTCCAGGCTTTCCGTGCAGACGATGCGAACGGACCGGTAGCGCGCACCGGGTCGACTCTGGTGGCATGATTGAACATTGCGGCGATGCGTGGTCTCTCCGTTATCCAGCTTTCCAGGAACTCGGTACGACCCGCTGCCACTTCCGCGGCCCGTGATACCGGGACCACCACAGCGACGTTGGTCAGCCCGCCGCCGACTTCAGCGAGACCGCAGTAACCGCCCCGGTCGACATGCATTTCACCGAATCCCCGCATGCCCTCGACACCATCGTAATGCGTGACGAGAGCAATCCGGCGCGGCCATGCGCTGGCGCGGATGAGATTGAGCCGGCGGCCAATCACAGATCGCAGTCCATCCGCGCCAATTACAGCCGCGGCGCTTCGCTGCGTCTCGCGCTTCGTTCCACCTCCAGTTACAACTCCTGTCACCCGCCCTTTTGCGCCTTTCACTACGTCGGTCACGCGCGTTCCTTCCTCGATTCGAACCCCAGCTTCGCGCGCTCTTTCGAGCAGGATTGAATCGAGCACCGTGCGGCGAACCGCAAGACCACGGTCGCGAAAGCCGCGGAAGCCGTGGTCGGCCGAAAACTCGCCATGGATGATGAGACCATTGGGTGCATGCACCCGCATTCCCGCAAGCTGGGCGGCCCCGGAATCTTCAACCGCGCTGAGAGCGTCCATCGCGGAGAGTATGCGGGACGCCTGCGGACTCATGTATTCCGAGCACACCTTGTCACGGGGAAAAAGAGCGCGGTCGAGTAGCAGGACGTCAATTCCCTGACGCGCCAGAAAATACGCGGTCGATGAACCGGCTGGGCCGCCGCCGACGACAATGACCTGCGCATCAGCCACGATATGCCGCCTGCGGAGCGCCGGTCCACAATCCCGAGCGCGCGATGCGCTGAAACAGGCCCATGTACTGCCAGTGAGGCCTGGGCAGTCTCAAAATTGCCGCGGCCCGCGTGAGGTATGGCAGAACGCTCGATCGTGAGTCGGCTGAAAACATGAAGCGGGGATGATGCGCCGCGAACTGCTGCAGGCGCATAACCGCGGAGTCAAACTGAAGGGCCGACGAAAAGTAAAATGTCGGGTCGAGAAGCGAGTCGTCCTTCGCGATCGTCCCTTCACTGATGGCGATGCGATGAAGGGTCGTGCCTGGATAGACACGCAAGCCGACGGTGAGGTATACAGCATCGCCTCGCTCCAGCCGCCATGAGGCAAAGCGCAGGGTTTCTTCTAGGGTGGCTTCGGTCTCTCCCGGCCCACCAGCCAGGAATATCCACAGTGTCCGGATACCGGCATTCTCGACTCGTTCGGCAACCTCGCGGACCTTCGCAGCCGTGAATCCCTTCTCCAACCGTTCCAGAACCGGGTCACTTGCACTCTCGGCGGTGATACCAAGCGTTCTGAAACCTGCTCGCCGCATTGCCGTTAACAGCTCCGTCGAGGCCGTTGCAGGTGTGAAGTTAGTGGTGTCGAGATGGACGTTCAGTTTCCGCTGCGTGATCGCCTCGCAAACCTCGATCGCGTGGCCGGGCGGAGAGTTGAATGTCGAATCGACAAAGTCGAAATTCCTCACACCTGCCTTCTGTTTCAGCTCCGCAATCTCGTCGGCGACAAGTTCCGGATTTCGCGTGCGATACCCCCAGCCTTCGACATTGCGGTAAGTGCAGTAAACGCATCTGTACACGCAGCCGCGCTTCGTCTGAATAGGCACCGTGGCTCCGTGCCGTTGGTAGCGCCTGATATCGACCCAGCGGTGCAATTCCGGCTGGGGAAGGGCATCGAGGTCCGCATCTTCTCCCGGCGGCGTAAAATGCACCCGATCTCCGCCGTTACGGACCACTCCAGGGATACCATCAACTTCGCGTCCTGAAGCGAGAGCACTGACCAGAGCGACGCTGGCGCGTTCGCCGTCTCCGGCGACAGCATAGTCGACACCAAAGTCCCGGAACAGTGCTTCCGGAGCCACTCCGAACGCCGCTCCGCCGGCAATGACTTTCGCCAGCGGTGCAGCCGCCCGCAAAGCGGCGACGATTGAACGCGCTTCGGGAGTGTAATGCCTGAGTGCAATGGCGTCGCTGTTGTCGATATTCCTGATCGAGACGCCGATAACAGCAGGTGACATTTTGCGCGCGGCTGCCGCGGCGGCCTTCGCCGGATCCCGAACAAAGCAAAGATCGAGGAACTTCACATCGTGACCTGCGGCCGCCAGCGCGGAGGCGACGCAGGCGAGCCCGTTGGGAACGACTGGATAGGGCTGCCTCTCGCGATTGGTACTCACGAGCAGAACCCGCGCCCGACTCGTCACGTTCGGCACTGGTTTCTCTGGCAAATCCGGTAGTTCGTGCGACAAGTAGTCTCGTTTCAGATCAGCTCGGTCCGGCAGCGGCGTTTCGCAGGACGACAACGCAACGTCTGTGCTTCTACCCTGGTCGAAGCCAGCCGTTGCGCCCAGGCGTTCCTTTTACGCAACCGCATTGCAAGCGGAATTGCAATAGCTTTACTCCTCGCCGCCACCTGTATGCCGACCTCCTGGACGCCGCCACCAATGCCCCCGCCTGTCAATGCGCGAATTCCGCTCAGTCTCCTCGAAGCCATACGTCGCATGGACACCCCGGAGGAGGACACCCCGGAGGGCGACATCGAGACTGAGTTCGTTCAGGAGCTGCGTAACAAGCGGCTGGGTCTGAGCGACACGGTATATCTGCAGATCCGCCGGTACTCGGACGCAGTGAAGCGCGGGCAGAAGATTCCCTACGCGGAGGCTTCCGGCCTGGGCACTCTGATCGGACGCCGACCGGATGCCGACGCGCTTTTTCGAAGTGCCGGGCGCATACTGGCAAGCGAGGTTTACGGAGCTGTGCCGTCGACTCACCGCACGACGATCAAAACGGTGCCCGGGCTGCTGGCAAGGCCGCTCGCTCTGAAGCATGTAAAGGGTATCAGCGAGAGCGATTTTGGGGGAAGCCTCGAGCGAAGCGGTGCTTTTCTGACACTTAAAGTTCCGCATTCCGTCACCGTCAATGGTGCACCGAAGTCGGCCGGTTGCGTATTCTATGAATCGGCGCTGCAGGAGTTGCTAAGGCTGATCATCGACGGCGGCGGGCCCGTGGAACATCTGCTTTGCACGCAACGCGGCGACCGGCAGTGCGAATGGCGTGCTGAATGGCGTGCGTCCGGACCTCTCACCCACTGATATGCTGACGCCAGAATCCCTTCCCGCCCTTCAGCTTGCACTGAGAGATGCAAACCTCGACGGCTGGCTGCTATACGATTTCCACGGCCTGAATCCGGTTGCGAATGGCATGCTCGGCTTAACGGGCATGGGGACGCGCCGCATCTTCGTGCTCATACCGAGGGAGGGAGTGCCGGTCGCCGTGACGCACGCTATTGAGCAAGGTCCATGGCTGAGCTGGCCACCGGCGTGGACGAAGATAAAGTACAGCGGATGGCGGGCACTCGAATCCGCGCTCCACAGCATGGCGGCTGGCAAACGTGTCGCGATGGAGTACTCCCCGGGTGACGCTGTTCCTTACCTCGACCGGATTCCCGCGGGAGTGCTCGAGATGGTGGCTAATGCGGGTGCCACTGTCGTCTCGAGCGCCGATCTGGTGAGCCGTTTTTACGCTGTCTGGAGCGCAGCCGATCTTGCATCGCATCAACGCGCGGCGACAATCATCGCGGGCATCGCGCAGGAAGCGATGCGGCGCGCGGGCGAGCATGCCTCCGGTAAAACGCCTCTGTCGGAGTTCGCGCTCCAGCAGTGGATCCTCGAACGGTTTGCCGCCCTAGGTCTGTCGACCGATCATGGTCCCATTGTCGCGATCGGACCAAACGCCGCAAATCCGCATTACGAACCGCCGGCTGAGGGATCCTCCATGATCAGCCGCGGAGACATCCTGCTCATCGATTTGTGGGCCCGGGAAGATGGCGGGGTGTTCGCTGACCAGACGTGGATGGGTTCCCTGGGCGAGCCGGGAGAGCGCGACATGCAGGTGTGGACTGCCGTTCGCGACGCGCGCGACGCGGCGATTTCACTGGTGCGTGAAAGGATCGAGAGTGCTACGCCTGTGCAGGGGGGCGAAGTCGACGATGCCGCGCGAGCGGTAATTGCATCGCGGGGGCACGGGGATGACTTCATTCATCGGACTGGCCATTCGATCGATCCGCGCGATCTCCACGGCTCGGGCCCGCACATCGACAACCTTGAAACGCGTGACGACCGGCTCTTGATCAACGGAGTTGGTTTCTCCATCGAACCGGGCATTTACATCGCCGGGGAAGTGGGAATGCGGAGTGAGGTAAACGGATACATTGGTGACGGCGAGCTGATCGTTACACCGCGGGAATACCAGAGGGACATGATCGTGGTGTAGGTGCCGGCCCGTCGCTCGCGCGATGGCTATCGCCGCAGACTATGCCCGAACGTTGTCCAGATTTGCGGGTCCGAACCCTCGATACCGGCAAATACAAACCGGTTCACGCCTGTGCGCCGGGCGGCCGCTATCAGAAACTGCGTCGTCTCATGGTCATTGATCCAGATGTCCCAGCCATCCCGCGGTGACGACGCAGTCAGTGCGCGAGTCTCTGCGTCCCGCCTGAACGCCAGTCCTTCGGCAACAACCAACGCCTGTGCTTCACTGTATGTAATGCGGCGCGCGGTGCCATCGCGTTCCCATCGGTAACCCGAAAGGGGCAGCTCGGCGATGACGCGGCTCGCGCCCACTTCCGCTGCCCTGATTCCGATCTGACGTCCGAACCAGACGGGCGTGGCGAACGATCCTGGAGCAGTTCCCGGACGGTGCTCACCCATTAGCCTGAGGACGATGAAATCGGCTGTTCGCGCAATGAGCGCTCCAGGATACGCCGCCGTGTCGGCCGCAGGAACGACGAAACCTATGGGACCCAATACATATGCCCGGGCTGAATCGGCGATTGCGCGCGTTACGTCGATCAGCTGCCGGATGTCCGCGGCGGTCATTCCCTGGAGATCGATAATCATGGCGTTGGCCCCGGCCTTCCGCGCGTGCGCGGCGACAGCGCCGGCCGTTGACGCCAGAGCCTGGGAATCAGCCGCCAGCGCGCGCACCGTTTCGGGATGATGGCGCTGGCCCTGAAATGATGTCACGACTGCGGCACGCAGCACGTTTTGATTTGTATCCCGGTCGGTCACGGATCTCGCCGACGCTGCCCGGTTCTGCCGGGAACCGGGCGTCTCCTCCTGATTCTTACCTGAGTCGGAAGCGGGTGTGCTCTGAAGGGGGATGGTAGTCTGCAGCGCGCGAAAACTGAGAGTGTCCAGTACGATTGGGCCGGGGCTTGTGGCTCCGGCAATGCCAGATGTCCGTGCAACTTCCGGCGTCAGCCAGAAACCAGGGCCGGTACTAACGCCTGAGGGAAACCGCCCGCAAGCCGCAACCAGGCCCGAAATAACGAAACACAGCACGCACCTACCAAATCTTGTAAAGATCTTTACCATTCCAACTTCCTGAAGTAAAGATTGCTCTTGATATCTCCCGGACTTACTTTGACCGGTTGTACCTGCCGCAGCCCACGCCCTCGGGGGTGCTGAGTTAATTGCGAGGAACCATTTCATGTCAAAGAGCACGCTTTCGTCAAAGGGCCAGGTCACGATACCAAAGCGGGTACGCGAGGTTCTCAACATCACGGCGGGCGACGAAATCTATTATGAGGTGACTGGGAGCACGGTGACGCTCCACCGCCTCGACCCATTCGACGCGGCTTTTCATGCCGCCCTGGGCACGACCGTGTCCGAAGAGTGGCTTAGCGCCGAGGATGACGAGGCGTTCGATGATCTTTGAAAGATGGGATACTGTCGTGGTGCCGTTCCCGTTTACCGACCGTGCCGGGTCGAAGCGACGCCCCGCCCTTGTATTGAGCAGTAACGGGTTCAACGGCGAAGGGTATACACTTCTGGCGATGATCACTACTTCGCGGGAAAGGGAATGGCCCGGCGATACGCGGATCGGCAGTATCGATTCCGCCGGCCTCACCGTTGATTGCTTTGTGCGGCTCAAGCTCTTCACTCTCGATAATCGCCTGGTTCTTCGCCGCCTTGGTACGCTCGGCGAGGATGACCGCGGAAAGGTAGACCTCGCCCTCAGGAATATTTTAGGTGCATCCCATTCTCCATGACCACTTCTGGCTCTCCCAGGGCTGGTTCCATTCATCCGCCCGGACTCGACGCATGTTGAATCGTAATTTTCGCTTTCGTTTCGGCCTCGTTTGCGTGGGCTTGGCACTCGTTTTCAGCGTCAGGGACGTCTCCGCTCAGGCGGCGCGCGTTTCCCGGCCCGCGCCGCGCGCTGCCGATCTGATAGTCGTGAACGCGCGTATCTACACGGTCGATGAGTCCCGGCCTTTCGTGTCCGCTATCGCCGTTCGGGATGGGCGTGTGCTGTTCGCGGGCTCGGACCGCGAAGTGCGTTCACTTGCCGGACCGCGCGCGCGGGTGATCGACGGCGGCGGACGAGCGGTGATCCCCGGAATGGTGGATGCGCACGCGCATCTCCTGGGTCTTGGGCAATCGTTGCGGAACGTTCAGCTGGCTGGCTCAGCGACCTATGAAGAGGTGATTGCGCGGACCGTCGCTCGTGCGCGGCAGCTCAAACCGGGCGAGTGGGTAGTGGGCCGGGGATGGGATCAGAACCTGTGGCCCGATAAACAATTTCCTGCCCACGACGCTCTTTCGCGCGCGCTCCCGGACAATCCAGTGGTTCTTACCCGCGTTGACGGCCACGCAATCCTCGCGAACGCAATGGCGATGCGACTCGCTGGAGTTTCGGCGTCGACAAAGGACCCAACCGGCGGTCGAGTTGTGCGCGCGGCCAATGGCGCACCGTCAGGGGTATTCGTAGACAACGCCGAAGGCCTTATCGGGCGAGTCGTTCCCGATCTTTCGGGCGACCAGACGCGCGACGCGGTGCTGGCGGCAGTGGCAGAGGCCAATCGATGGGGCCTCGTTGGAATTCACGATGCCGGGGCCAGCCGCAGGACAATCGACATCTCCGAATCGCACGCACGCCAGGGCAGGTTCAATCTGCGCAACTATGTGATGATCAGCGATGACAGCGCCGACATCATGCACTACATGAGACGCGGACCACAAAGCGGCCTGCATGACGGACGACTCTGGATCAGAAGTATCAAACTTTACTCCGACGGTGCTCTCGGCTCGCGCGGTGCAGCCCTTCTCGCGTCGTATTCCGACGATCCTGCCAACACCGGATTACTGGTTTCCGCACCCGCACATATACAACGCGTGTCAACGCTGGCATTACGGAATGGCTTCCAGGTAAATGTTCACGCAATCGGCGATCGCGGTAACAGAATCGTACTGGATGCGTTCGATGCCGCGTTGCGGACTGTTCCTTCCGCGGGTCACCGCTTTCGCGTCGAGCACGCCCAGGTAATTGCCCCTGCCGACATCCCTCGCTTTGCGACGCTTGGCGTCATTCCATCAATGCAGGCAAGTCATCAGACGAGCGACATGCGATGGGCCGAGGCGCGCGTGGGGGCGCAGCGGGTAAAGGGTGCGTATGCGTGGCGTTCGCTGCTGAACACCGGCGTGATCATTCCAAATGGCAGCGACTTCCCGGTAGAGGAAGTGAATCCGCTCATATCGTTTCATGCTTCGGTTACGCGGCAGGACGGCACCGACTGGCCGGCTGGCGGATGGTACCCGGATCAGGTCATGTCGCGGAGCGAAGCGCTCAAATCGATGACGATCTGGCCGGCGTATGCTGCATTCCAGGAGGAATCGATGGGTTCGCTGGCGCCCGGCAAGTACGCAGACTTCGTGATACTCGATCGTGACATCATGAGAGTACCGGCGGGGGAGATTCTCAAGACGCAGGTGGTCTCGACGTTTATTGGTGGCCGCCCGGTTTACGAACGCAAATAGAAGTGCAGTGAGCGGGGGCTTGGCACGCGCGTTGCCCATTCACGTCGAGTAGTATCAATCAAAGAATATCAATTCCCGCGGTGTCGGGAATTACGGGAATATAGAATGATCTGTCGTTTGTCCGGCGTCACTGCCATTTGTCTGCTGGCGCTGAACGCCTGCTCCGGTGAAACGAAGGCTTCGGCGGCTCAGCCGCGCGTTGAGAAAAAAGAAGGCAGTGTGCCTCCGCGTACCTCGGCCGTCGTGGCTTCGGCGGTTCCATATCGCGCAATCAGCGTGACTGGGGGCGCGACGATCGGGGGGACTGTTGATTTCACGGGAGCGATCCCCGCCGACTCTGTAATTCAGTTCGCGGACGGTCGATCCGGGTGCGGCCGCAGCGTTACCGATGAGCTGGTCCAGCACTCCGGATCCCGGATCGGCGGCACGGTGGTGTGGCTTACCGATATTCGCGCCGGCAAGCCGATGTCTGCTGAGCGCAGGTTCGAGTTGTCGAACAAGGAGTGCCTTCTTACTCCGAGAATTCAGGCGGTGCTTGCGCCCGGTACGCTCAATGTTGCAAGCGAGGATGTCGAGCTGCACCGTACGAGAATCATCAATGTCGGAACGGGTGAGACAGAAGCAATTGCTCCCTTCAACGACAATGGTGAAGTCGTTCCCCTCGACCGACTCCTGACGAAGCCCGCGCAGCTCGAGGTGATCTGCGATCTGCATCCATGGTCCAAAGCATGGATTCTCGTATTCGATCATCCGTACTCAGCAGTATCATCGAGGACAGGAGAGTTCAGCATCGACAATGTTCCAGCCGGAACCTATAACCTGAAAGCGTGGCACCCGGTTCTGGGCGTAGTCGAACAGTCAGTGACGGTGACGGCGAGCCAGAGTGCAAAGCTCGTTATCCAGCTTCCGGGGCCGGTCGTGGCGGTGCTGCCTGGTGCAGCCTCTCCACGAACAGCCGCCCCTGCAGCTCCAGGGACGGCTGTTCCGGCGACTGGCGCGGCAGCGCCTACCGGGTGAAGAAGGACAGGCCTGCGAGCAGGCCGATCTGACTGTCGGTGTTGTCCCCGAAGTTTCCGGCGAAGTTGGCTTCGAAGCGGCTCGAGAGCCGGCTCAGCAGTGGAACTTTGAGGCCCACTCCGACGCCAAGCAGACCGTTCGTGTCGCTGACATCGGTATCGTTATCGTCATCGCCGGCGCTGAAACCAACCAGGCCCGCGAACGGCCGGACATAAACGCCCGCACGCATGCGGTCGGCTCGGGGTGACAGATGGTACAAGGCGCCTACCTCGGCGCGGTAGAACGAGAAAGTGTCGCCGCCACCGGTGACGATTCTAAGGCCGAGCTTGGGCTCAATCGAGATCCGGTCCGTCATGACGAAGCCGGCGCGAAAACTCTGCGCAGGGATGTCGATCGTGGTCTGTGAGTTGTCTCCCAGGCCGATGGCAACACCAGCATCGATACCGAGCTCCACGCCTCGGGCTATTTGCGCGTGTGCTGGTGCTGCTCCAAGACTCAATGCAGATGCAACTGCCATTGCGATCCATATCTTCATAAATCCTCCCATGTAAAGGTCACCAGGCGCGGAAACGCGCCTTGAGGAATGAAACGCATTCAGGCCGAAAACGGTATTGCCTGCCGCCGCCGAGCGGGGGGTCCGGCGGTTCAGATCGTCGATGCCATTTGGGGCTCGTTTCTGAACTGCCCCCTGTAAAGACGCGAATACACGCCTTCTGCAGCCAGCAGTGCCGTATGCGTGCCCTCCTCGACCACTCGCCCGTGATCGATCACCACCACGCGGTCGGCGCGAAGCACAGTGCTCAGACGATGCGCGATGATCAACGTCGAACGGCCACGCAACAGCTCCTCCATCGCCTCCTCGACCAGCCGTTCGCTCTCGCTGTCGAGGCTCGATGTTGCCTCATCGAGGATCACGATTGCCGGATTCTTGAGGAATACCCTCGCAATCGCGAGTCGCTGGCGCTGCCCGCCGGACAGCTTTACGCCGCGCTCACCGACAAGGGTATCGAACCCCTCGACGAGCCGGTCGATGAATTCCGTCGCATGCGCGGCAGAGGCGGCGCGCCTGATGTCCGATTCCGGTGGCATGGCCCCGTCCTCCATCAGCGCGTAGGCAATGTTCTCGCGGACAGTGCCGCTGAACAGCGCCGGCTCCTGCGGAACCATGCCAATCGCCGCGCGCAATTCCCTCAGGTCCAGCTCGCGGATATCGTGCCCGTCGACGCTTATGCGGCCTCCGGTCACGTCCCAGAACCGCGGAATGAGCGAAGCAATCGTGGTCTTGCCGGCTCCACTCGAGCCGACAAGCGCAACTACTTCACCGGGGGCAATCCGCAATGACACACCGCTGATCACGTCCGGCAGTGCAGGAGAGTAAGTGAAGTGCACGTTTTCGAGGTCGACGGCGCCGCGTACCGGGGTCGCCAGCGGAGTTGGTTTCGCCGGGCTGGCAATATCGGGCTCTGTCTCGAGAAGCTCGAATGTTCGCCGAGCGGCGCCGACCGCCTCCTGATAAGCCCCGAACAGCGATCCGAGCGACCCAACTGCCCCGGCCACGTACAACGCGTACAGCAGAAACGATACGAGAGCGCCGGCGGTCAAAGTGCCTTCCAGCACGAGGCGGCCGCCCTGCCATAGAACCGCGACCACGCCGCCGAAGGCGCAGAACGTGAGAATGCCGAAAAAAGTCGCGCGAATGAGCGATCGATCGATGGCAGCGGCAATGACGTGCGCCATGTGCGCGGTGTAACGCCGCGTCTCTTCGCCCTCGCGTGTAAAGCTCTGCACTGTGCGAATCTGCGAGAACGCTTCTTCCGCAGTTCCGGTGGCCTCGGCGATACGATCCTGAACGCCGGTGCTCGCGCGACGCAGGCGTCTCCCAAAGAAAAATGCGGCGCCGACAACGACCGGAACCACCGCAAGCGTCGTAACTGCGAGGCGGGGGTGGGTCATCGTCAGCAGCACTATGCCGCCGATCAGAAACAGGGATTGCCTTGCAAACTCGGAGAGGTTGTAGCTGAGGACGGTCTGCAGCACCGTCGTGTCAGCAGACAGCCTGCTCGTGATTTCGCCCGTACGGCGTTCGGTAAAAAACCCCGGCGAAAGACGTATCAGGTGGGCGAAGAGATCGCGCCTGAGAGAAGCGACAATTCGCTCTGAGGTGATGGTGAGCAGATATACCTGCGAAAAATTCAACAACGCCTGCACCGCGAACAGCGCTACCAGACCAAGCGCAATCTTGTTCAGCAACGATGAATCGGCCGATATGAATGCAGCGTCCAGCATATGTTGCACAATCTGCGGGAACGCGAGCGCGATTCCAACGCTGATGAGAAGACACGTGAGCGCTGCGGCAAGCCGGGATGCGTGAGGCCAGACGCGGGGAAGCAGTTGTCCCAGCGGCCGCGGAGAAGGCACGCGCCGGGACGGCGGCTTCTCAGCCATCAGATTCCGATTTTCTTGTCAGCCGCCATCGCGCAAAAAAGAAGCGCCAGATAAAGAAGCGAATACTTGTAGACCCACCACGCAGGCGCCGTCCACTCGACTGCCCTGCGCATCCGGATGACCCCACCAAGAAGCACCAGACCAAGCACTACAGCAGAGACGAGATAAATCATTCCGAATGCGCCAAAGGTCACTGGAAGTACGGTGAGTGCAATCAGAATGACAGTATACGAGAGCATCTGATTCATCGTCTCGCGTTCGCCCCACACCAGCGGGGCCATTGGGACACCAACCCTGGTATAGTCACGCTGCTTGAGCAGTGCGAGCGCCCAGAAGTGGGGGGGAGTCCAGTAGAAGATCACGGCGAACAGATAGACGGCGACAAGGTCGATGCGGCCGGTCATCGCGGCCCATCCCACCAGCGGTGGAAACGCTCCAGCGGCACCGCCGATCACGATGTTGTGGGGCGTAGTCCGCTTCAGCCATCTCGTGTACACGTAGACATAAAAGTAGAATCCCGCAAGCGCCAGCGCTGCCGACAGCACGTTGACGAAATAAGCAAAGAGGAACGTGGCAGCGGTGGCGAGAGCAATGCCGAATGCGAGTACCGACGTACCACTGATCCGCCCTCCGGGTATCGGCCTCAGGCGTGTGCGCGCCATCCGGTTGTCGATATCACGATCATGGTACATGTTGACCGCGTTTGCCCCGCCCGCCATCAGGTAGCCGCCGACCAGTACTATCAGCACCAGCAGCCACCCGGGATTGCCGGCTACGAACATCGGGGCGATGGTGGTGACCAGCAGCAGGGAAATGATCCGGGGTTTGGTGAGCATCACCATGTCCTGGAGCAGCGTGCGTTCAGCGGTCAGCGCTGGAGCTCCCATCACGCCGCCATCCGTTGAGTCATTGCAGGACTCGATGCATGTCCGCCGCGAGACGCAAGCACCGTCAGTACGACGATCGCCAGCCACAATAATGTTCCAACCGCCTGGTGGAGCGATCGGAAAACGGGCGGAAAGCTCATCTCTACCATCGCCCCGGCAACCAGAAGCTGCGTGACGCCCAAAGCGAGCGCGATCCGTGCGGTACGTACTATCGTGCCGGGTTCGTTCCGTCGGGCGGCGCCCCGCGCAACCGCCCAGAGATGTCCGATCAGAAGGAACGCGAGCACGCGATGTACAATTTGCACTGCGAGTCCCGCCCCGCCACCGTTGATCGAGCGACACCAGGGAAACCCGCCGCACGACGCAGCCGCACCTGGCAGGTTGGCGGTGAGCGCACCGAGTACCAGCACCGCCAAAGCCATTACGAGCCCGATTCGGGCTGACATGACCGTTCGTGCCGATGCGCCGGACTCACGTGATCCACCAAATGCTCCACTCCGGATTGCGATTACGGCAATCACTGCCAGCAGTGACATGGCGATCGTCAGATGCGCGGCAATCACCAGTGGATTGAGCCCAAGCTTTACCGTCACTGCACCGAGGAGCGCGGCGGAAACGACGAGAAAAGTCGCCAGCCCGGCAGGCCGAAGCAGTCCACCTCGACCGCTCATGCCAGGTCGAGACCGGCGCGCCAACGCGACAATCAGCAGAGCCGCTACTACAATCGAAAGCCCCATCGCCATGTAGCGGTGAGTGATCTCAATTACGAGGTCGACGCGGTCGAGAGGAGGAAACCATGAGCCAAGACATCTGGGCCAGTGATCGCCACATCCCATTCCCGAGCCAGTGATGCGAACGATCGCACCGAACACAATCTGAGCTACCACGAGTACCAGGGCGACATATGACAGACGCCTGAAACCTTTCAACGCACGTTCATCGGGCACCGTGTCGTGAATCAATGGATTGCGCGCCATGTTGCGCTCAGCAGCAGAGCGAGGCCAATCGCAGGGCAAACCGCCCATAGCATCTCTGATCCGCGGCGCGATTGGGGGATGGACGACGCCTGGCTTACGTCAGCCGGGGGGAGGAAGGCTGCGCGCACTACCGCGAGCTCAGCGACGATGCACAGTGCGGCGGCAATCCAGAAGACAGTCTCGGCCAGTGCCTGACTCATGCAGTCAATCGGGCGAGACGGTCAGGCTCATGGTGCGCATTGCGGCTAAAGCTACTCGCGCGCGGTGACTGTTTGCAGTAGCGTTGCGGGATGAAACAGCCTGGCAATGCTGATCTTGCTGGCTCGCGCGGAGGCCACCACGCCGACGCTAGCGCGCCCGCTTCTTCTGGTGGTGGCGAGCCTTCGACCACCTCCGGGGCTGGTGACGGCCCGCTTCCGCGGCGCATCGGATTGTGGACCGCGGTGGCCATTCTGGTTGGCTCCACCATCGGCTCGGGAATTTTCCGATCTCCGGCCGGCATAGCAGACAAACTTCCCGGCACGCTGCCGCTTCTCGCTGTCTGGGTGACCGGCGGCATTTTTGCGCTTTGCGGGGCACTCAGCCTGGCTGAGGCGGGGAGCGCGTTTCCCCAGACCGGCGGCGTCTATATCTATATAAGAGAAGCGTGGGGCAGGCTGGCGGCGTTTCTCTTTGGCTGGTCGGAGGTGACGCTGATCCGGGCTGCGGCACTCGGCGCGACATCGACGACGTTTGCTGAGTACTTCGTGCGAGTGACTGGCAACAATCCGGGTCTTGCCCCTTACGATGGCTATGTGCACTACATCGCCGCCGTCGCGATTCTTTTGACTGCCGGGTTCAATTACGTGGGCGTAAGAACGGCGGGTGCGGTGCAGAATATCACCACGCTGGCCAAAGTCGGTGGCCTCCTTTTCATCATTGTGCTTGCGTTCAGCCTGGGCCTTCCGAAGACCGGCGGGAATTACACGCCTGTAGCTCCAAGCGGCAGTTTCTCGATCGGCGCGTTCGGGCTGGCGCTCGTCTCGGTCTTGTGGGTTTATGACGGCTGGGCCGATTTGAGCTTCGTCGGCGGAGAGGTAGAGAATCCGCGGCGGAATCTGCCGCGCGCTCTGATTATCGGCACCGTTGCGATCATCGTGATTTATCTGCTCGCCAATCTGGCTTATCTCGCCGTTCTGCCGGTATCCGAGATGCGAACCTCGAAGCTGGTTGCGGCCGACGTCGCAGACCGGCTCCTCGGCAGCGGCGGCGTTGCTTTCGTGGCGATTGTCGTGATGATCTCGACCTTTGGCGGCCTGAACGGCTCGATGTTCACCGGCCCGCGGGTTTTGTTTGCGATGGCGGATGACAAGCTCTTATTCAAGAGCATGGCCGCGGTGCACCCGCGGTATCATACCCCTTACGTGGCGATTGCGGTGTCCGCGATGCTGGGGGTGGTTTTCGTTCTTGCCGGAACTTTCGAGCAGCTTGCCGATGCATTTGTGACGGCGATCGTGCCTTTCTACGCAATGGCCGTCGGGTCTGTGTTCGTGTTGAGGCGCAGGGCGGATTACAACCCGTCGTTCCGGGTGCCGGGCTATCCCGTGGTTCCAGCGCTATTCATTCTGTCGACGACGCTGCTCCTCATAAACGCCATCGTTGATCCCTCGAGCAGATGGCCAACGCTTGCGGTGCTTGGCGTGATACTGGTGGGAATTCCTGTCTATTTTCTGACTGTTGGACGGGCGCGGCCAGGTGCGGCGTGATGCGTCGCGGGTGCGCCGCGATTCGCTGTTGCCGGAGTGTTACCGAGTGTCCGCCGGAATTGCTTGCAGGCGAATGTAACGGCGGGTAATTTCCACTGACCAGGGCTCGGGCCGGCGGTTGCCTTCCGGTTCGCTGGCGATGGTCGCATCACGACGTATGTTGCCACCTGGGTGTCCTCTTCGGCCAGCTCATGGCCGCCGGGTGCCGCTCCGTTTCAGGTTGTCGTCTCCACTTTTTACCAAGGCCTGCACTATGCACACACGACGTTTGACCATCACGGTCGCCATTCTGGGTTCATTCCTGGCGGCGTTCGTTTCAACTCACGCACATGCACAGGGAGTCACGACCGGCGCCGTTAGCGGCGTGGTCACCGACAGCACCGGTGCAGGACTGGAAGGCGTACAGGTTTCAATCACCAACCGCGCCACTGGTTTCACCCAGCGCACCATCAGCCGCGAAGGCGGGCGGTTCAACCTTCCCTCGCTGGAAGTAGGTGGCCCGTACACGCTGGAAGCGCGCCGGATTGGATTCTCGCCGCAGACCCGGGAGAACATCCAGATCCAGCTGAGCCAGACCAGCCGTCTCGATCTCCGGATGACATCGCAGGCGGCACAGCTTGCCGAAGTCGAGATTCGCGCCGCGGGTTCTACGGGCGAGATCATCGCGCCTACCAGCACCGGTACAAAAACAACTATCTCCGAGCAACTCCTGCAGCGCGCTGCTACCACCAGCCGCAACCTCACCGATTTTACGAGGCTCGCCCCCCAGGTCTCCAGCTCCGGCCCCGGGTTCTCCGGCGGTGGAATGTCGAACCGCATGAACAACGTCCAGATCGACGGAGCGACCGAGCGGGACGTATTCGGGCTCGGCTCCACTGGTCAGCCAGGTGGACAGATCAACGCCAAGGCAATCTCGATCGACGCGGTTAAGGAATACCAGATTCTGCTCGCGCCGTACGATGTGCGCCAGGGCAATTTCGGCGGGCTTCTTCTCAATGCCGTCACGAAGAGTGGAACCAATGAATTACACGGGTCGTTATTCCAGTATTTTCGCAACCAGGATTACGGCCGGGACGTTCCGACGCTGCGCGCTACCGACTTCAGCCGCCGCCAGACTGGTTTCACCCTTGGCGGGCCGATCATCAAGGACAAGCTGCATTTCTTCACGGCGAACGAATGGACGAGAGAATCGACGCCCGTAAGCGGACCGTTCTTCGGTCAGCCGAGCGACGCGACTACGGCGTTCCCCTTCGTAGATGCCGACATCACCGCATTTGAAGCCGCCTACCGCGCAAAAACCGGAGCCCCAGAACCGGGTGCTGCTGGCATCATCAATTCGCCGACGCCGATGAATAATCTGTTCGGCCGACTGGATTGGCAGATCAACAACAGCCATCGGTTCGTCGCGCGGATGAACTACACCGACGCTGTCAATAACAATCGCCGTCAGAATGCGCGTACTGCCACGCGTGCAATCTACTCTTCCAATTTCCACGCGATTAACAGCATCAAGAAGGCTCCTGTCGTCCAGCTTTTCTCGAATTTCAGCAATGGCTGGAGCAACGAAGCCTTTGTCGGCGCGACCTTCGTTGAAGACCGTCGCACGTCGGCCACCGTCTTTCCCCAGGTTACTGTCAACTACACCGGTGGCCGTCAGATCATTGCCGGGACAGACCAGTTCTCGCAGGGAAACGAGCTTGATGCCGACACTTACGAATTCACCAACAACCTGACCATTCCCCGCGGCGATCATAGCTTCGTGGTCGGCACCCGAAACGAACTGGTAAAGATTCGCAATCTGTTCAGTCAGAGCTCCTTTGGAGTCTGGACCTTCAACAGCATCGCTGATTTCCAGTCGAATACGGCGAACGGTTTCCGACGGGGGATCGTACTTGGCGAAGATCCCAACGTGTACTTCGACGCGATGCAGAGCGCGTTTTACGCTCAAGACATCTGGACCGTGAATCCGAAGCTCACCCTTACGCTCGGAGTTCGCGGCGACATAAGCCGTTTCCTTACCGACAACAGCTATGCCTCTGCCATCGATTCGGCGTACGGTGCGCACGAGACACCAACCGGAGCTTTCCAGTTTTCGCCGCGGTTTGGCTTCAACATGGACGTCACTGGCGACCAGAGAAACCAGCTCCGTGGTGGTATCGGCCTGTTCGTGGGCACGCCGCCGTATGTGTGGCTCGAAAACGCCTATGCGCAGAACGGCAAAGTCATAACGTTTCTGCAATGCGGTGCAGGCTTCGGCAACGCCGCGAATCCAGCTCCAGCATTCAACACCGATCCAACGGTCTACAACACCTGCGCCAACGGGCAGGGCGCCAAGCCGATTGGCGATGTGAGCTTTCTCGATAAGGACATTAAGTTCCCGCAACCGATGCGCGCCAACCTGGCCTACGACCGCGTGCTTCCATTCAATCTCATCGCCACGGTCGAGGGGTTGTATTCGAAGACCCTCAATCAGTTGTTCTTCGTAAACCGCAATCTCGCAGGCCCGGTGGCGACGGACCAGTTCGGTCGCACTCTTTACGGCGTAGTCGCGGCGGCTGGCACTGCGATCCCGGCACGGCCGGCTCAGGTCATCGCCAACGGCGGAACTGCTCGATTCAGCACCGCGATCGACATCGAGAATCAGAACAAGGATTACGCGTACAGCATCACCACTCAGCTGAGAAAACGTTATTCAAATGGCTGGGAAGCCTTGCTTGGCTACAACTATGGACACGCATATGATGTCCAGAGCTTCACATCGAGCACCCACATCTCTAACTGGTCGTTCGGTCGGACCCTGTCCGGGGTGCAGGAGGTTCCGGGTGAGCCCACCGTTTCATTATTCGATCAGCCCCATAAGGTTTCTGGTTTCCTGACGAAAACCTTCGGTTGGGGACGGTTGATCAAGAGCAGCTGGGCGGAGGGACTCGGGACGGATGTCACGCTCACGTACTCCGGAGTTTCCGGGTCGCCCCACGACTACGTCTATGGCGGTGCCAGCGGCCGCGGCGACCTGAATGCAGATGGAGTCTCGGGGAATGACCTCATCTACGTTCCCTCGGACGTGAACAATCTGAATCAGATCCGGTTCGCCCCTCTCACCGTGTCGGGAGAGACTCTCAGTGCGGCTGATCAGGCGTCGGCGTTCAATCAGCTCATCGAGAGCAGTCAATGCCTCAGCGACGCGCGTGGCAGCATCCTGAATCGCAATACCTGCCGCCTGCCGTTCTCGCACAGTGTCGATCTCACGTTCCGTCAGAACATTCCGCTGGTATCGTCAGCACAGCGGGTAGCCGTGCAGCTCGATATCTTCAACTTCGGTAATCTCCTGAACAAGGATTGGGGACAGCAGCGGGTAAGTCCGATCAGTGGCTTCAACAATATCTCGCTGCTCACCCACACGGCCAGCAGCACTGCCGTTCCCGCAACGGCTGTTCCGACAGTGACGTTCAATTACCGTACGCTTGACCCGGACAAAACCGGCACGATCGACCCCTACCGGGTTGGAAACTTCACCTCGAATTACTGGAGAATGCAGCTCTCGGCCCGAGTGAGCTTCTAGTCCTGGCGTTCTGATTCAGCATCAGGCGGGCACGGACTAACGTTCGTGCCCGCTTGGTATTACCCTGTTCTCATGTCGGCAAACGTCCATTGTGCACTCGTCGTTGCCGGACTGTTGATGGTGCCCGCGAAAATACAGGGACAGGCGGCACCAGTCGATTCCGCCGATTCCGCCCGCATTCGGCTGGCACCCGTTACAATTACCGCCACTCGCCAGACTCGATCTTTGTCCGACGTGCCGCTCGCGGTGTCGCTGGTTACGCGCGTGCAACTCGACGACAAGCGAGGCGTAGCCCTCGACGAAGCATTGAATGGGATTCCCGGCGTGCTTGCCCAGTCACGCTATGGCGGAAGCGATGTCCGCCTCACCCTCCGCGGTTTCGGCGCACGTGGAGCAGGAGACCGATCGAACGCCGGCACGTCCCGCGGCATAAGGATTCTCCTCGACGGCATTCCGGAAACCGAACCGGATGGTCGTACTTCATTCGATCTGATCGACCTGCACGCGGCAAACCGCATCGAGATCGTGCGATCGAACGCGTCGGCTCTCTGGGGCAACGCCGCTGGCGGAGTGGTAAGTATCTCCACTGTGCCGGAGTTCGATGCACCTTTCGCGAAGCTGCAGCAGATGACAGGCAGCTTTGGCCTTCTACGTACGGTTGCCCAGGGGGGAACGAAATTCGGCGCATCGTCGCTGTCGTTCACCTTCACGAATACCAGTCAGCGGGGCTGGCGACAGCACTCCGATAGCCGTCGTTTTCTGGTGAATTCTTCTCTCGACGCGCCTCTCGGTGACGACACGGATGTAAAAGTTTTCGTGACCGCCGCCAACAGCCTGTTTCATATTCCCGGACCGTTGACCCGCGCAGAGGCGATCGCAAATCCCAGGGCCGCCAACGCCACTTACGCCTCGCGCGAGGAGCGACGATACAACAAAGTGGCTCGAATCGGTGTCACACTGGACCACGCTTTGTCTGGCTCGCGCTCGATCTCCGGAATGGTGTTCACCAATCCGAAAATCCTGCAGCGGTCGGAACGCAACACCTTTCGCGATTTCGACAGACACCATGTCGGTGGCAACCTCGTGTTTCAAACGATCTTCAACGTCGCCACCGGCATCCGCGCATCCACCTTGGCAGGGGGCGATCGAGCGTCCCAAGATGGAAAAATTATCTTCCATACTCTCACGCCGTCGGGTGGCCGGGGCTCGCAGATTCGCGACAACAAGCGCGAAGGCGCATCCAATACGGGCATCTTCGTTCAGCAGGGCCTCGTCTTCAACGACAGGCTGAATCTCGACCTCGGCGTACGCTACGACAACGTTCGCTACGACTACAGGAACCTGATCGATCCGGCAACCGATGCTGGAAAATCTTTCGCCCGAGTCACGCCAAAGCTCGGACTGAGCTATCGTTTCTCGCCTGCGAACAGCATCTACCTGAACCTTGGCGGCGGTGTGGAAGCCCCAGCCGGGAACGAAACAGATCCCGCTTCCACGTTTGGCCAGGACACCGTCACAGCGATCAATCCCCTGCTTGAACCAATCCGGTCGACCACCTTCGAAATCGGCGCCCGGCGTCTGGTGATGCGCAGCGAGACACAGCTCGTAAGATCAGTGTCTTACGATGCCGCGCTTTACGTCACCGATGTCGCCAATGAAATCGTCCCATACCGTGGTGGTCGGTTTTACTTCAGCGCCGGCCAGGTTCAGAGAAGAGGCGCTGAATTCGGCACTACAATAACCGGTTCGGGAGCAGCCGAGTTTCGAGGCGCCGCGACTTTTTCCCGCAACCGTTACGTGCGGTATACCATCGATTCGGTCCACTACGGACGGCCCGGGGCAATCGCGAGTTACGCAGGGAATCACGTAGCCGGAGTGCCAGGCTTCTACTTCAGCGCGAGCGTAGCGAAGGGTATTGGGCCGGGCTTGCCGGCGCGCGTCGAGCTGGCCCTCCGTGGCGTAGGAAAGTATTTCCTCGATGACGCCAACGCGGCCGAAGTACCCGGTTATCAAACGGTAAGCGCGACATTGGCGTCCACCCGGCCTCTGAGCATTGGACGAATCGGTGTCCGCGGCTTCATAACGCTGGAAAACATTGCGAACCGCTCCTTCACTGGCTCTGCCTTCGTCAACCCCGATATCGTCAACGGAGCGGCGGTTGCATTCGAGCCGGGAACGCCCCGAAGTCTCCTTGTTTCGCTATCGCTCGAAACGCTGCGGCCGTAGCAGGGGCTCCTGGCGCGCCAAAGGCTGAGGCACCTATATCGATCCGGTGTTGCACTTTGCTTCCCCGCAAATAGCTTAGGAAAGGGATTTCAACACGGTCGCAGTCACATATGGGGCCTTTCAAGAATAGTCCACCCCGCGGGTTCCGCGGGTGCGTAGCCATGGTCGCGGCATTAGGGCTTGCTGCGTTTGACTCGCGCCCGGCATTGTCCCAGGAGCTTCAGGCCCAGACATCGATCGTCATCGCGTTCATCACTGACAGTGTCGGGCGCCCGGTAGCGGGAGCCGAAGTGCAGGTGGTGGGGACTTCACTCCGCGGAAACACCGACGAGGAAGGCCGGGTTGCGTTGCTGGCGGTGCCATCTGGCGCAGCCGTCCTGCGAGTACGGCGCCTTGGATTCGCTGAGAAAACAATCCCGATCTCGGTCATTCCTGGTTCCACTCCCGACACGCGTGCGATGCTCCTGCCGGTCGCGCTCGATTTGAAAAAGGTCGTAGTGAAATCGAGGATGCTCAAGCCCGACCGATATGCGCGAACCGGAAAGTTCGACGCGTTCTACGCGCGCCGTGCGCAGGGCCTCGGAACTTTTCTTACCCGTGAAGACGTCGACGCACGAGCTGCATCGAGATCCGAAGACCTGCTCCGCATGGTCACTGGAGTCAGAATCCGCTATCGCGGCATGGTCCCGTCGATCCAGTTTCTGCGGTGCGGGAGCGTCGCAGTCTACATTGACGGATTCAGGTCACACGATGGCTACGTGGGGTATTTCGCGCTGAGTCCACTCGATATCGAAGCAATGGAAGTCTATCACGGCATGGCAAGCGTCCCGCCGGAGTTCAGCCCCCGCCCTAACGACTGCGCCGCAGTCGTCGTCTGGACGAGATGGCACGGTGGGAATTAGAAAATCTTCAGGTTGATGTAACGCCGCGGGTTGTTCTTGACGTCGGCGAGCAGCGAATCCATCCGCTGGATCAACTTCCTTACGTCGTTGTAGGCGCCAGGATCATTCAGTGCCAGGCCAACAGTCCCCGGGCCGGAGTTCGCCTTCGACACCAGCGAATCGAGTTTCGCACTTGTTGCCTTGAAATCCGCCGTCAGAGCCGTCATGTTCGCGGACGTCTGCCTGACGTTGCTGAGCGTGGAATCGATCTTGGACGAGTCGATGCCGGAAGTAGCCCGCCGCAATGACGCCTGGGTCGCGATCAGCTGGCGGTTTTGCTCGGCGGCAATGACGCTGAACTGCGATACCAGCCGGTTCATGTTCAGCACCAGCTCATTCGACGACGCCAGGCTCTTGCGGAGATCGGCAACCCCTCCCGCAGCGATGAGCTCTTTCTGCAACGAGGTCGTAATTGCATTCACTGAGGTCGCAATGGAATCGGCCTTTCCGGTGAGTCCCGCAATACCAGGGGAGGATGGCCCGACAGGAACCGTATCCTCAGCGGGAATCGAGCGTGAGTTCGGGCCCACTGGTGTCAGCGCGATAGCCATGTCGCCAAAAATGCCGTTCGGCACTACAGTCGCCACCGTTCCCCGCGGAACCTTGTATTCGTCGCCAAGACGGAAGGTGGTCAGCACAGTTCCGTCCTGCCGGAGCTGCACTTCGTCGACGTATCCCACGTTGACACCTGCCAGCAACACCGGCTGCCCCTGCTTCAGTCCGGACGACCACGGGAACTTCGCGTACAGCGCATAACCCTTCGACAGGCCGCCCCGCGCCAGCCAGAGTGAACCCACGATAGCGATCAGTATCGCAATGGCCATCACTATTCCAACGAGTACGTCGTCGCGTTTTTTCATGCCTGTAAGTAGGGTGCGAGCAAAAGCGCAGTCAGCGCGTCGAGAACAAGTATGGCCACGGATGTGATTACCACCGCTTGCGCGGTACTGCGACCCACCCCCTCAGCGCCAGCGGTGGTGTTGTAGCCTTCATAGGAGCAGAAAAAGGCGATCGCTCCGCCAAACAGAATCGACTTAATGATACTGTAGACTATCTGGAACGGCGCGAATGCCAGCCGCAGCCCTTCCGAAAAAGCCGCGCCTGTCACATCCGTGGCAACCACGGCGGTAAAGAATGCGGTTCCAACTCCGATTGCATTGGCCATGATCGTCAACATCGGCACCATTATCAGCGCAGCGAGCAGACGGGGGACAACCAGATAGGCGATGGGATCGTAGGCGAGCGTCTCGAGTGCGTCGATCTGCTCGGTCACGCGCATGGTTCCGATTTCGGCAGTGATGCGCGCGCCCACCCGGCCGGTCAGAACCAGGCCCGTGAGCAGTGGGCCAAGTTCCAGAACGATCGATTGCCGGGATATCAGCCCCACGACCGACAGCTGCACTCCGCCAAACAGCTGATAGCGGGTCTGGAACGCGGTCACAGCGCCGATGAACGCCGCCACGATTGCCGTAAGCGGGAGGGAATCGACTCCGATATTGCGCATCTGCCTTATCGTCTCGGAGCCGTATGTAGCGGGATCCTTCAACCCCCGGCCGATATCGCGCATGAAATATCCACGTTCGCCGACCCGTGCGAACATGCCCGAAACCGCAGCGATCAAGTCTTCACGCGTGCAAAAAGTACGGCGCCAACAACACCGAAGAGAATGCTGGGCACCCAGGCCGCGAACTCGGGCGGAACGAGGCCGTTACCGCCAAGCCCCTTCATGAGCTGGATCATGAACATGAAAATGAGCGTAGTGCCGAGGGATACCCCGACACCGTATGCTGCACCCCCGCGTTGGGTGCTCGTCGCCAGAGCTGCCGCAAACAGCAAAATAATGACGCTCGTTACCGGAATGACGATCTTCAGCATCCGCTCCACGCGCAGCTGGTCGACGTCCGCGCCCGAACGCTCCATCGCGTTGATGAAGTTCCCCAGATCCCGGAATGCCATGTCAGTAGGCGCCTTTGGAGTGAGCATCAGGTCCTGAGGCCGCTCGACGAATCTGCGGTCGACCAGTGAATCGAATTTGTATGAAATGTTGTAAAGCGAGTCGGAGATCACGTGCATCACCCCCTGGCCGATGTTCCAGCCTTTGCGAGGCCCCCAATACTTCGCATTGCTTGCCGCTACAATATAAGAAGGGTAGCTGGGGCCTCTGCCTCTTCGCTCGACCGTCATGCCATCGATAACGCGGCTTTCGACATGCAGCGTCTGCACCTTGTAGACGCGGCCAGCATCCGCTGCGTAAGCGAAGTTGTAGCGCTCACTCATGGAAGTGAACGTCTGATTTTCGAGCAGCTCGAGCTTCCGCGAGTTGGACTGCGGTGCAATCTCACCAATCACCAACCCCATGCCGCTCGCCAGTATAGCGCCCAGAAAAATTGGAGCGATGAAACGATAGAAACTTATTCCCGACGCTTTGGCGGCCGTCATCTCCGAATGCCGGGTAAAGCTGCCAATCGAAAAAACGGTGGCGAACAGCACTGCCGCCGGAAGGATCAGAAACATCGACTCCGGCAAACCGTAGACGTAGCTGAGCGCGATGTTCCGGATCGGAAGTTGTTTTGCCAGATACTTGTCGAGATTGTCGGTGACGTCGAAGACAATCAGCAGCAGCGGAAACCCGAATGCGGTTGCTGTGAATATCTTCCAGAATTCGGAGAAGACGTATCTGTCCAGCGGACGAACGAGACTCACGCGCGATGCGAACCAGAACCAGTCACTGCCCCTGTCCCGTGGGGTGGCGTGCGTCCGAATCGACCGCGGATGGCGTCGATGATCTCCCGCGAGTCTCCACCGCGGGAAGATCCGGTTCTGTTGCCGACCTTTGCCAGCATCACCAGCGCCAGCGCGCCAAATACGAGATTGGCGCCCCACATCGACATGAACGGCGGAACCAGGCCGCGCCGAGCGAGCGACTCACCGGCGATCAGGCCGACATAATACAGCGCAAACACTACAAGACTCACCCCGATGGTGAGACCTACGCCACCTCGGGGGAAACGGAGCGCGATAGGCGCTCCAAGCAGCACGAATACAAAGCAGGCAGCCGCGAGCGCAAACTTCTTGTGGATCTCGACTTCGTAAAGATTCACCGTGTTTCGCGCATCCATGAGGCGAAGGCGAGCCGTCTCGACCTGGGCCGGAATAACCCCGTCCGGGATGACAACAGGCTGCCTGACAACGCTCGGGTCCGTTTGTCCAGGCGGCTGACCAGGTTCGACAGCTTCGGCAACGGGCGCAAACCGCTGTCCAGGCCCAGCGTTACCTGTCGACGGGGCGCGGGGCGACGGTTGCTGGGCGCCAAGCCCGCCGGCTCCCACCTGCCCCAGCAGCCCGCAATAGGCGTCGCCAAGTCCTACCGTTATCGGAGTGGCGGTGCGGGTTTCGAAGACCTCTCTGGCCAGCTTCACATTCCGGTTTTTTGCGAGAGCGGTTTTTTCAGCAAACTCCATTTGTGCCTCAGTCAGCGACCGGCGCGCGATCGACGCGTTCTGCTCCATTTCGCACACCGACATTTCCCGTTCGCCCTTATAGCCATCGTTGGCAGTCTTGCGGAATTCGTTACCCACGCCCTTGATGCGGATCAGCTCCGTGTCGAAGTGCAAACGCTGTAGCTGATCGGGGGAGGCTACCGGAACATCCTGGACCGTCCCGCTGTATAGCGTCAACTGGAGATCTGCCTGGTCGGGCGACATGCCCATATTGCCGCTGTCCGCGTAAATCGTACGCCGCCGGATTGGGTCACCGACATCGTAGATGGTCACTTCGCGCATGATGTTGGACGTCTTCTCGAGGTGGCCGGCCCGCAGATACAGCTTGCCGGGACTCACCTCGTTGATGACCTGCTCGCGCAACCCGAAAGTGGGTTTTTTCTGCGCGATATCGCTCTGTAGCGTGCGCAGCTTGTGGTTTGCACGCGGGAGAATCTGATCGTTGAACGCGACCATGAAGAACGTCACCCCGAGCGCCGCCCACAGTACGGGCGTCAGTACATACCTCAGGCTGACACCGCTGGCCTTCATTGCGGTTATCTCGTTTTCCGAGGCTAGCCGGCTGAACGCATACAGCGTCGATACCAGGACAGCCATCGGCAGCGACAGCGCAACCGTCAGCGGAATTGAGAGCCCCAGAAACTCGGCGATTATCTCCAATGGCAACCCCTTGCCGACAAGATCGCCGAACCGCTTGGCGATGTATTGCAGCAGCAGCAGCGCCGTGAGCGCCGTCATGGCGAACATGAGGGGGCCGAAATGCTCCTTGAGGACGTATTTGTGGAGTATCTTCACACTGTGAAATATACGGGGCCGCTGTGCCTGTGACCCTCATTTGAGAGTCCGACCCGGGGATCGATCGGCTGTACGCGGGCATCTGATCTCATGGCTGCTCACGTTCATGGCGACCGGTCTGAGCGCGGATTCAGCAATGGCTCAGCAAATACCCCGCGACACCGCGAGGCAAGCTCCCAGCGATACCATACTACGGCCGCCGCGAGACACATCGTCCGTGCGGCCGGGCGTCCGGATCAGGCTAGGCGGCGATTCCGTTGCGCTACGCCTCCCGACGGTTTTATCTCGCGCCGAGCGGGAGACCTTCCGGGAGGCGGTTCAGCAGATCGAGGCTGCGCGCGCAACGGCTTTCCAGCAGAACATGCGCTCCATCGAGCGAGCGGTGTGGGGCCAGATAGCGGCTTCTTCGTTCGCGACGGCCGTAAAGTCGCCCGATTACCCCCAGGAGATGATCGACAAGGCCGATCGCCGCGTGGCAGCCCGCGCGAGCGACATCATCGCCGACCATTCAGACCTTGGCCTGCAGCTCAACGCCCGCATGGAATTCCGCGGCGAGCGAAACCAGAATGACCGCTGCGCCGTTGGCGGGTTCATCGACCCCACCTACAACTGCGGTAGTGGCTTCCTGCCGATACTCGATTTTCAGTTCAACGCGCGATCGGGTGGTGTGATTGCCGACCGAATTCACGTCGATGTGGACTATGACACGCAGCGCGAGTTTGATGCATCCAACAACATCTCGATCAGTTACGGCGGAAAGCCCGGCGAAATGCTCCAGCGTGTTGAAATCGGCAACGTCACGTTTCAGCCGCCGGCATCGCGCTTCATCACTGCCGGAATCCCGAGTGGCAACTACGGGCTCCAGGCGATCGCCAGAGTGGGCTCGGCACGGCTTAAGGCGATAGTTGCGCAACAGAAAGGCAATGTCGTCAGCGACCGGGTGTTTACGGTCGGCGCAAACACACTTTCGTCCGTGGATCGGCGCATTGAGGATCATCAGTTCGAACCTCGCCGGTTTTTCTTTACCGTGCCTCCCCGGCTGCTCACGAACGCTTATCCGAACATCGATATCCTGGACAGCCGGAGGATGGCCGAGCTGGCGATGTCGCTGCCCGACACTCTGCGTCCAACCCGTGTGTTCCTCTACCGCCTCCTGATTGGTGGGCAGCCGGTAAATCCGAGCGGGCCTCAGTTCCGCATCATCGGCGATGCCCGCTCGCGCCGCGGCCAGGTTTACGAACGGCTCCGCGAAGGGATCGACTACTACGTGGATCCATCTCAGCTATGGATTGCCCTCGTTCGACCACTTTCGCTGAACAACGAGCGGCTTGTCGCCGCCTACCGCGTCCGGGTGAATGGCAGGGATACTATCCACGTCACCACCGGCGGAACGCCGGACCTCGAGTTCCGTCCCCAACTGGAGCAATTCGCGAACCTGCTATGGGATCCGCAAATAGTCCCGGGTGACCCTGCGTTCACCCGGGAAATCAGGAGCGTGTACCGAATCGGCGGCCCGGACGTGATCCGCCAGAGCGTTGTCCTAAAAGTCGTAACGGGCACGAGCGATGACCAGGAGAAGGCGGTCGATCCCACACTCCGGGGAGCGGATACGTTCCTTCAGCTATTCGGATTGGCGCAACGCACGAATACTTCGACCTTCGACATAGAGAACAGGCTATGGCCACGGCCATCCGATCCGAACTTCGAGCTGAGTCTCGGGCCATCCTCGGCCCGCGTGATCCGCGATCAGTTTCTCGTCTTTCCGTCGTTACGGCCGTTCGCGAGCGACGGGCTCGCCGGCCGGGTCAATCCCTCTAACGATACGATCTACACAATCCCCGCCGAGTACTTGCGGTCTGCACAACGTCCGCCGTCGGTTTACCATATCCGCGCGCGCTACCAAGCTGAGGGCAGCGGAACGGGCGGTACCCTGATGCTCGGTGCAGTGCAGGTGAGACCGAACTCGGACCGGATCTTCATGGATGGAACTCCGCTCGTTCGGGGCAGCGACTACACGGTCGATTACGACCTCGGACGCGTAACTTTTACCCGCCCCGACACGCTCTTCCGTCATCCGCGACAAGTGAGCGTTCAGTTCGAGGAAAACCCGATTTTCGCCCAAACCCCGACATCGATCCTCGGAGCTACGGCAGAGTTTCCCCTTTCGAGCGGCAGTGTGAATTTCACGGCAATCTCCCAGACCCAGAATTCGGCTTTCAATCGTCCGCCCCTTGGTTTCGAGCCTGCCGCTTCTCTCGTTGCGGGCGTTACGGCCCAGTTCGACTTCAATGCATCACCGCTGACGTCATTGGTGTCGATGCTTCCGCACGGTGAAACGCGGGTGCCATCGAGAGTGAGCGTTTCAGGAGAGTTCGCTGCCAGCCGTCCGAAGCCAAACGCCGCTGGCCAGGCATACATCGAATCGTTCGAAGGCGAAGGGGGCATCACCGTGTCCCTGGCTGATCCACAATGGTACTACAGCAGCCAGCCCGCACTTGGACGAGAAGTGGCATCGCGGCTCGGCTCCGATATTTTCGACCTCGCGCGGGCGTCGACCATGGCGTGGCAGAGTGAGGGTCTCGATCTGGCCGGCAATCCTGTTCGCTACCGGATCGAGGATATCGACCCGCTTACCAACATTGTTGGCGCGGGACTGTCGGGGTTCGAGCAGATTTTATGGATGACGCTCTACCCGCTTTCCATCGGCGGGCTCCGTGAAGGCGGTAACGTGACTGGAACCGGAGATCGTTTTCAGTGGACCGTCGGCATGGCCCCGCAGGGTCGAAGATGGAGATCGATTCGTACTCCGCTCGGACCTAGCGGCTCGGATCTTTCGCGAGTGGAGAGCGTGGAATTCTGGGCGCAGATACCGATCGCACCGGGCCGGCGCGCACGCAATCCGCTGATGGTGCTGGATTTTGGAGATGTGTCCGAAAACACGGTAGCCTTCGCTCCCGATACTCTCAGAGTGCGCAGGGGCGCCCCAAGCACGGCAGGTACCGCTGACAGCACTTACACCGGAAAGTCGTTGCAGGGATACGACCGCCTCGACAGCGAACGTGATCCATTCTCGCGCGCCTTCAACGTCGGAGTCGACGACAGGGGAATTGCAGGCGACGTTGCCGACGCAATCGTAGTCGTCACGGACACGGTACCAGGCGGGCCGGCACGGGTGGAGACGGTTGGCAACGTCGCGACTTGCAGAGGCGGCTACTCTCTCGTGCAGATCCTCGGCGACTCTCGCAGCAACTGCACAGTATTGAACAACCGGCTGGATGGAGAGGACATCGACTCTGACGATGTCCTTAACCTCACCGTCGTCGATCGTGATGCAGAGCAGTTGAAGCGCTATGTAGTGGATCTCGCGGACAGTTCCAGCTACAACCGCGTCGGCCGATGTGAGGCGGCGCGGCCGACAGTTGGCGTTCAGGCGGAGCGAATGTGCTGGGTATTCTTTCGCATCCCATTCAGATCGGCGAGCGATTCGCTGGGTTTGCCGCTGCTTCGCCGCGTTCGTGCACTGCGGATGACGATGGTTTCCAGCGATCGCGTGACGGATGGAGAATTTATCCGGGTGCCGCTCGCGCGTTTGCGGCTCACTGGCGCTCCCTGGCTCAAACGGCGTGATACAGGCTTGCGCGGCGTCGCCGCCGAGGAACCGGGCGGGGGATTTGTGACCGCCGGTGTCATCGGCACTCAGGACCGCAATCTTCCCGGGGGAATCGACTACGAATCTCCGCCCGGCGTCGTCGACGAGCCGGACAGTAAACGCATCAATTTTGAATCGAACCGCGTTCAGATCAACGAACGGTCGCTCAGGCTGACGGCAGGCAATCTCAACCGATACGACCGGGCCGAAGCCTATTTCCGTTTTCCTGACGGCGAAAAGAATTTCATGGCCTACAAGGAGCTGCGACTGTGGGCACGCGGCATCCGCAATGGCTGGGGCGACAATGGGGAGCTCCAGTTCTTCGTCAAGATCGGACGTGATCCCAATAATTTCTATCTCTATCGCACCCCGCTCAACGGAGGATCAGGGCGGAGTGCGTGGCTACCCGAAATCCGCGTTGATTTTCTCAAGCTGTTCGCACTGCGAGCAGAGATTCAGAACGCATACCTGCAGGGACGGACGAGAGGGTCATGCACAGGCACGGACTCCGCCCTCATCGCCAGCTCGCCCGTCCCTCCTTCGGGCGTGCGGTACGTCGCATGTTCTGATGGATATATCGCCTACACGTCCGATCCTGGCGTAAGTGCCCCGAACCTCTCTTCAGTCCAAGAGCTGTCGGTAGGTATGATCAGAGTGGGCGAGATGGGTTCATCGCGGCCGGTGGCTCCTGGTGACACGCTCGAGCTCTGGGTCGATGATATCCGACTCGGCGGCGTTGTGGATGCAGCGGGCTTCGCCGGTCAGATCGGACTATCCGTGATTGCGAGCGATTTCGCGGACATTCGAATGAATGTGAGCCGCCGCGACCCTCAGTTCAGGCAGCTTGCCGAGCAACCGAGCTTCCTAACCGACAACAGCGTGAACGTCAGCTCCGCTTTCCATCTCGAGAAACTGCTGCCGAGGTCGCTGGGTCTTTCAATCCCCATCACCTTCAACTACGCCTCGGCCAGTATCGACCCGTTGTTCGTTTCGCGATCGGATGTGCAGGGTGACGTAATCGAGGGATTGCGAACTCCGCGGTCGGCTGCCACGTCCGTGACATTTTCTGTCGCGCGTGCCACGCCGCTTACAAACTCGAGGTTCGCGCCACTGCTCAACAATCTGTCGTTGTCCAGTGCGTACACATCGGCAGCGGCGAGAAGCGAGTACGAAGATGGCCGTGCTCGCAACTTCACTGTCGGGCTGGATTACAACCTGTCGCGGGCGTTGCTTCCGAATCTCTCCCGATGGTCGCCGGCCGAGTTGCATGTCACGAGTGTTTATAGCCGGGGCAGGGACCGGCGGTCGGCGTTTACAAAACCGGCCGCCGCGTTCGACGACATACCCCGGGATATCGCCGGCCTCACAAGTACATGGCGGAACGGAACTTCATTACAATTACGGCCGTCCCGCTCATTGTCTGGGCGGCTCGATTTCAGCTCTGTGCGCGACCTGCGAGGTTATGGCGACGACACGCCTCTGGGAATAATCGCAAGCACCGAACGTGCGGGCCTGCTCGGTGCGAACACAGGATTGGAGAGAGAGCGGGAGATGCAGGCCGGGATCAACTTTACCCCGGCGATATCGTCGTGGATCAAGCCCCGCATCGACATCGGCAGCTCGTTCAACATGCTTCGCGATCCGAACACCCTGAGCTATCTGAATGTTGAAGACACAGTAGTGCGGCTGCCGCGAAGGCTCGGCAGCGCACAAACCACATCCGCTGGTTTGACGATTGATCTTCCTCGTGCAGCGAGACTGTATGCTGACAGCGGCGGCCTGGTGCGTCGAATGCTCACGGCCATGCAGCCGCTCGATGTGAACTTCAATCGAAGTCTCATTTCGGTATTCGATGGGAGCCCATACGATCCACCGATATCCTATCAGTTCGCGTTTGGCGGGCCGGGACGGTTTCGCGAGCTTGGCGGCAGGCCCGCAACAAGCGCCGGCATGCTGAGCCAGCTCTCCGCCAATCATTCGATGATCCTTCCGTTCGGTATGACGTTGGCGAACCGCTATCAGCTCATCAATGCCCGCAACTGGACGCGGCGCATCGATGAACGGCAGGCAGTGGCCGATGGCACGCAGGTAGTTTTCCCGGATGTGTCGCTGAGATGGAGCATGAAGCCCAGCCGCCTGCGTGGTGTGTTTTCTAGCATCGGCGGGAGCGCACGTGCCGTTCAGACACGGCAGGTAAATGCACGACAGCCCGAACTGGTTACGGGCCTCGGGGGGCAGGATGAAGTCGATGACGGCGAGCCTGCTGCGTTTATGATGGACCGGGGAGTGTCGGTGGTACGCAGCTACCCGGCAAATCTCTCATTGGTATTTGCTGGCGCGAGGCCGTTTTCCAGCACGCTCGGATACACGATTTCACAGCGCAGGGAGACGCGCCCCGGCCTGAGCGCGAAGAATGCGAGTGCGGACGTGAACGTCGAGATCGCGAAGCCGTGGGCGGTGCCGCCAGAGTGGAAACTCCGCAGCGATCTGCGTACGAGGCTCAGCTATCAGGACACTCAGGGCGATAACTTCGTCCTCAACCCGCTGGCCAGTAACGGCGAAAGCCGGTTGAGCGACAACGGGCGCCGCGCATGGAGCTTCAGTGCCGATACCGACGTTGCAGAGAATCTTTCATCCAGTTTTGTCGTGTCTCGTGTCGAGAGCTTCGACAAGAATCTGAACCGCCGTTTCACACAGACTGTGCTGAGCGCAATTCTGCACCTGCAATTCTTCGCCGGCGATCTCAAGTGAATCGACGCCTGGCCTGGCTCGCAGTGGCGACCGCGTCGGCTATCGCCGGTTGCAGTGGCGACAGCGGACCGAAGGCTGGCAAATTCGACGGTGACGCCGCGCTGAAGTATGCCGCGGCGCAGATGGCGTTTGGCCCTCGCGTTCCCGGGACGCCCGGCGCGCAACGCGGCGGCGACTGGATTCTGCAGCAGATGCGAGAGCGCGCGGATACGGTCATCGTGCAGAGCTGGATGCATACCACGGTCGACGGCAAGCAACTTCCGATGCGCAATATTCTCGCGCGGTTTCAACCGGCGGCGACATCCCGCATTCTTTACCTGACGCATTGGGACACCCGGCCCGTCAGTGACAACAGCGAAAACCTGGGCGACCAGCAACTCCCTGTGCCCGGCGCGAACGATGGAGCATCGGGAGTAGGACTCTTTGTCGCCCTCGCCGACGCGTTGAAGAAGACGCCGCCATCCATTGGCGTCGATCTGCTGTTCGTGGATGGGGAGGACTACGGAAACTTCAACACGATGCAGGACGTGTTGATCGGTTCCACCTACTTCGCATCGCATCTGCCGGATTCGTCGTACAAACCTATCTTCGGCGTGCTGTGGGACATGATCGGAGATGCAGATCTTGCAATCAAGAAGGAGCCGTACTCGATGCAGGGTGCGCCGGAGGTCGTCGATCGGGTCTGGCAGAAAGCGGCGGAACTTGGACACGACGACGTATTTCTTCCGGTGGCGATCGATTATCCGGTGACGGATGATCACGTGCCTCTGCTGAAGGCGGGACTGCGCGTGATCGACGTGATCGATCTCGATTATCCATTCCATCACCGCCCCACGGATACAATCGAGCGGATTTCTGCACGTTCGCTGTCTATCGTGGGGGAGGTCGCGGAGGCGCTGCTGCGCTAGCTGACAGAGGGCAATGCGGCAAATTGTTTACCCAGGCCGCAGGGCGGTGCAGGTCTGCATTCGCCAACAGGCGACCATCAACACCATGGCTACGCCGGGTGAGCGCAAAGCGCTGATGTTTCTGGGGGTGGTAATCGCGCTTGGGTCCGGTACCCGCGCCGTGACAGCTTTCACTGGCGATGTGCCCGCGGACAAAAGTGCGCGCCACGCCATCGATGCGCAGATTGCAGCGGTCGATTCAGTGCGCCGTGCGGGTACCGGAAAACGAAAAGGGAAGGGACGCCGCGCGAAAAGGCCAGTGGCCGCCGTTCCCTCTGTCATCGACGTCGACGTTGCGACGGTTGCAGAGATCGAGACGCTGCGGTGGATCGGCCCCGCGCTCGCCGCCCGCATCGTTGCAGATCGCGATAGCCTTGGCCCGTTTGGCAGTCTGAAGGAGCTGGAGCGAGTTCGCGGCATCGGTCCCGCGCTCGCCGCAAAGCTCGACTCGACCGTAACCTTTTCTCTCGTACCGCGTCCTTCAACCACAGAATACTCAAGGTCTTCCGCGCCCGCCAAGCGCCGGCGGAAGCCTCGCCCGGGGGATGTAAATCTTTGACTGCTCCTACCGCCATCGCTGTCAGGAGCGAGGAGATAGCAAAGATGACCGCACCAATGCAGGCGATTGCCTCGGCAGAGACGCCCGTTCAACCGCCGCCGCCGGCGATGGGTATCAACCTGCGTACGCTGCTGGAGGAGATGGTGTCGGTCGGCGCCTCTGACCTGCACATCGTCGCCGGTGAGTGCCCAAAGCTCCGCATCGATGGCCAGATGACGAGCGCCCGCACGGGCGGCATCCTCACGCCAAAGGACACGCTGTCGCTTTCCTATTCGGTGCTCACGGAGAATCAGAAGAAGCGCTTCGAGATGGAGGACGAGCTGGACTTTTCGTTCGGCATCGCCAGTCTCGCCCGCTTCCGCGGTAACTGCTTTCGCCAGCGCGGGTGCGTCTCGATGGTCATCCGCCAGATCCCGTTTTCGATCAGGACTTTTCAGGATCTCGGTCTTTCGGCGGCAATCGCGAAGATGGCGGAGAAGCCGCGCGGCCTGGTGCTGGTTACAGGTCCGACGGGGTCTGGAAAGTCCACAACCCTTGCGGCGCTGATAGACAAGATCAACCGCGAGCGGAAAGGCCATATCATCACCGTCGAAGATCCGATCGAGTTCATCCACAATCACCAGGGATGTCTCATCAATCAGCGCGAGGTGGGAACCGATACAAAGTCGTTCGCGTCGGCACTCAAGTATGCGCTGCGTGAAGATCCCGACGTCATTCTGATCGGCGAGATGCGTGATCTGGAAACGATCCAGGCGGCTCTCACCATCGCCGAGACCGGACACCTTGCGTTTGCAACGCTCCATACCAACTCGGCTGCAGAAGCCATCAACCGCATTATCGATGTATTCCCCGCTCATCAGCAGTCACAGGTGCGGGCGCAGCTTGCGTTCGTGCTCGAGGGAATCGTAACGCAGACGCTGGTGCCCAGGGCCAGCGGCCGCGGGCGCGCCATGGCGGCTGAGATTCTGGTGGTGACGCCGGCAATCCGCGCGCTCATCAGGGACGACAAGGTTCATCAGATCTACTCGTCGATGCAGGCTGGCAAGAAGTTCGGCATGCAGACCCTGAACGATGCTCTTTACGCTCTCTACATGGCTCGCGAGATCGGAATCGACGAAGCGCTCAAGGTGACAAGCTCGCCTGACGAATTTCTGCGGATGATCGGGAAGGAGCCAACGCCGGACTCGACTGCTCCGCCCAGCCAGCGACCGCTCACTGGTGGACTGGCCAACAAACGATAGAGCTGCACGCATTTCCGGCTGGCGGGTTCTCGTGGACCGCGCCACCGGATGTTCGCCATACTGACGTAATGGAGATCTGGTAATGACGACGTTTACATATACTGCCCGCTCGTTTTCGGGCGACATTCGCACCGCCACTCTGGAGGCGGCGTCGCGCGACGACGTGGTCGCTCAGCTCAGGCGGCAGCGGCTCAATGTCGTGAAGATAGACGAGGCGACACCGAAGAAGCCCAAGCGTGGCCACATCAAGATGCGCGATATCGTCATCTTTACGCGGCAGTTCAGCACAATGATCAACGCGGGTCTTCCACTCGTCCAGGCATTGACGATTCTGGCCGAGCAGAGCCAGAATAAAACGTTGTCCGACATCACCCGCAAGGTTGTGTTCGACGTGGAGTCGGGCAACACCGTTGCCGACGCGCTTGGCAAACATCCTCAGGCGTTCAGCGGCCTCTACGTGAACATGGTCGCCGCGGGCGAGGCCGGTGGTATTCTCGACACCATCCTGATGCGTCTCGCGACCTTCATGGAAAAGAATGACGCGCTCATCAGAAAGGTTAAGAGCGCGATGATTTATCCTGGAGTGATCATGTCGGTTGCGGGCATGGCGATCACGGTGCTTCTGATATTCGTCATCCCGGTATTCGAAAACCTGTTCAGCTCAGCGGGTCTTGCACTGCCATTGCCGACGCGGGTTGTGATGGGAGCGTCGCGGTTCCTGAAGAGTTACTGGTTTGTCGTGCTTGGGGTTGTCGCCGCAGCGGTGTTCATGTTCAAGCGCTACCGCGCGACATCGAACGGCAAGCTCAAGATCGACAAGTTTCTGCTTCGAGTTCCCGTGCTTGGCGACGTGCTGCGAAAGTCTGCGGTGTCGCGATTCACGCGGACGCTCGGTACGCTTATCAGTTCCGGCGTAAGCATCCTCGACGGTCTGGAGATCACCGCCAAGACCGCCGGCAACCGCGTGGTCCAGGATGCGATTATGGAGTCGCGTGCGTCGATTGCCGGCGGAGATACCATCTCGGCGCCGCTCAAGAAATCTGGCGTGTTCCCACCAATGGTCATCTCGATGATAGCGGTGGGTGAGCAAACGGGCGGGCTCGACGAGATGCTCGCCAAGATCGCTGATTTCTACGACGAGGAAGTCGACGCCGCGGTGAGCAATCTGCTGTCGCTGCTCGAGCCGGTGATGATCGTGTTTCTTGGCATCGTGGTCGGCGGAATGGTGGTCGCCATGTACCTGCCGATTTTCGACATGATCAACGCCGTGCAATAGGAGCGGCCCCCTCGAGTTACATCACACGTGGCCATTTTGGTGCATGACAATTGACAACCTTCACTTCGTCAAGGCGGTTTACGTAGGCGACCCCATTCAGGTCCGCCACGTATTCCAAGCTGCGGATCGATGATCGCCGACGCGCGCGCTCTGGATCAGCTTCGGCGGGCGCCGTAATCGCTTCCCAAAGGCCGGCGGTCCCGGCTCATCCGCCGTATGCGCCGTGCAATCACGACACCAAATGACGCTGTGGCCAGCATAGCAAACCATTTGATCCGTAGCGGTTCCGAAACGTGCACTTCGGGATGGCGGAACTGGTCAATGTAGGCCGACAGCGAAAGTGTCCCAAAAGGCCCACGCCGTAGCCAATGCGCACCACGAATCCTCGGTCCAGCCACCAAAAGGCACAGATGCACGCTACGACCAGCATGTAGTAGGCGCCCAGCCATAGCGGCAGGGTCAACAGCATTAGCGGGCCAAGCACCAGAACGAGCAATACAAACTCGCCAGCCACCGACATCGGACTGGGATGATGCCGCCCCTGTTCGTCCCGTTCAAACGACTCGAGTAGCGCGCCGAAGATTCGTGGCCGGGCCAGATGGTGCTGCGTCATAACGTAGACACGCTCCGCGTAGGTTACTGGGACTTCTTGACGGGCGGCTGTCCCTTGCAGCGCCTGTCCCACACCCAAAGGGCGAGGTGGCGTGCTTGCTTGCCTTCTTCCTCAGAAATTGCCGACGGCGGCACTAGAATTCGAGGCTCGCCTGCTGCGCTGTCTGCCGCGGCGGAGCCATCGCCTAACATGTTCGTAGCAACCGCCCGGGTCCCGTGCACGCTGGAATCCGGGCCGAAGCGAACCGCAAAAATATAAGACGTGTCGTCCTGAGTCTTCCTTTCCGCCGCCACCTGAAGCGCCAACGGCCGGCCGGCGGAATCGTAACCAGCAGCGATATTGCGAATAAACACGCCGGGTTCCCCGTGCGTCATGACAATCGTGACAGCGAGGCCGACGCGGGCCTCGGCAGTGTCCGCAGGAAAGTTCTGACACATCAGCGGCGTGGGTAGAACCGGCAATCCGAGCGGGTCGAAAGATGGATGATCCTGCGCGACGGCGACGCCCGCGAACAGGCACAACGAGCCCGCCGTAGCGGCGAACATGCGGACAACCCTTATGCGAACACCCGGCGGCTTCGGCCGGGTGCTCAGTAACAGCGCATCCATGGCGAGGCCGTATCGTGTTCTCATCGCTCGATTACCGAAGCGGCAAAACTGATCGGTACATCAACCCTGCGGATCGCACGCAATACTCGCATCTCAGCCTTCTGGCGCGCGAGATAATCGGCCATTTGCTCACCGACGCGGGCCTGCGGGACAAAGGTGACTGCAATCTCCGCGGGCTGTACCAATTCAGCTACCCATGTGCGGGAGGCGGGCTTGTTTGTAGCACGAACTTGGCTGATGTAGCGTTCAGATGTCTCGACAATCCGTCCGTCTGCGGTTCGGTCACGGGCCGGCCGGTCGAGCACGAGACGCCAGCGGGCGCCTAGCGCATTTCGATCCTGATAAAAGGGATGAATAAAGTTTCGGCACTCCAGCGATCCACCGCTTCATGCGTGCATCTTCGACCTCTTTCATCTATGAGGCTGGCCTAAGTGAGATCTCGGCGTTCGGCGAACTCCGTGTGCGATCTGCGCTTCTGCCAATAAGGTGGGAGTGCTTCTATCTACGCCTGCCGGAAGCGGAACACAAGCAAGAAGATTTTCCGTGAATGTTTTCGAGCAGGCCTCGCTTCCCACTCTGATGCCTGGTACCGATCCATTGAGTTCCCCGGCCGCAGGAAACAACGCCGTAGCCGGTTCGACTCTCGCGGCAACGACAGCCCAACTGGCCGTTGCTGCCGAGGGCTATTCGGAATGGCGCTGCGCGCGCATTTTGTGCGATGCCCTCGCAGGAGAACGCAATCGCGCTGGGCATTCAGGAGGCACGTTTGACCGACGCTTACCGTGAGCGCATGCTGGCCATTACCGAGGAACTCCGCGTCCAGGGTGTGAGAACCTACACGTCTGCACCACCGATGTACCGGCTGGCATGGCGAGCCGGGCTCCGCGTTCGTCCGCCTCTGTATCAACCCTTTGCTGCACTGGCTGTCGGCATCGGTATAGGGTTCGCAGTCGTCTGGGGACTGGTGATGTGGTTGTTGTTCTGGCGTGCCGAAAGCTTTGGGTTGACGAACGTCCTGGTCCGAGCGGTTGTCACCGGGACCGTATATGGTGTGTCATTGGCATTCTACTATCGGTGGAAGGCATCGAAACTCCGGTTGCCCCCACTGGACCCAGCGCCTACCTGACCGTCGCAAAGGTGCGGCACTCCAGGCATACGGTCCTGGCTGAACGTCGCATCGGACGGAACAGGATATCTCCTGGCTCCTTCACTACTATTCGCCATCCAGGGGTGTCTGCACCGCACGGGGTGTCCCCCAATTATGTCTATCTGCCCGACGTGGGGTATTCTGCCGCTCGGGAGATATAGATGTAGTGACCCGCATCGGTTCATGCGAGCTGTGACTCATCAGCCGCTTCTGATAAACGGAGTATTCCAGTGAAGAAGAACATTGCTGTACTATCGGTGCTCGCCGCGGTCGCTCTAACCGCCTGTGGAAGTGAACCCGTCGCTCCCGTCGTCGATACATTGACACGCGCCGAGTCCATCGCCCTTCTTCAGGCGATCGAAGAGCAAACGCTCGAGATCCTCGGCGCGGCAGGCTCACTGCCTGTCACAAGTGAACAGGTGCAACGGATGACCCGGGTCGCTTCTACCAGCTCCGGCGCCGTACCCCAACCGTTCGCGATTCCACTGACTGCCACGGAAATCTGCGATTCGCAAAGCGGTAGCGTGTCACTCTCTGGTACCGCCACGGGATTGCTTGACGACGTGGGGCTCAATTCCCTCGAAATCTCTGCGCTGATTACGCACCGCAATTGCAGGATCGACACCGGGGCAACGGGCACGTTCGACATTTCCGGCGCGCCGAACATCCAGCTGAAGTCCTCCCTCCGCTTTGTTGGCGGCGTTCCGCAGGAGCCGGTAGAGTTGTCGATGCGCGGGACAGTAGCGTGGCGGAATGCCGGCCGCAGCGGCGAATGCGCACTCGATCTTACGGTGCTCACTTCGATCACAACCAGCCGGGACGAGGTTCGCGGTACTTTCTGCGGAATTGCGGTCAACGAGTCCAGATGACGATGTGAGCGAGCCTGCGGCTCTCCCACCCGCCATGCTGGAGATCCCGCGAAAGCAGGATCTCCAGGCCGGGTCGGCCGACGAGGCAACGTTCGACACGCTGTTCCGCTCGAACTACGGGAATCTCTGCACGTTTGCGTACGGCTACGTACACTCCACTGAGCTCGCGGAGGAAATCGTGCAGGATGTGTTTGCGTCGCTGTGGCAGCGTCGTGACACCTGGCAGGTCGACGGGAGCGTCCGCGCATACCTGTTCGGCGCCGTTCGAAACCGTGCACTTCGCGGTGTAAATCGCGGGATCCTCGAGAACCGGGGGGCTGCGATCCTGGCCGCCGAAGCAGCGCTTGAAATCGATGATCCGCCCGCAACAGACACACTGCTGGATGCCTTTGAGACCGAAAACGCGGTGCGCGACGCGGTCGCTACACTTCCTGAACGCGGCCGGCTTGCAGTCACACTGCGGTATCAACAGCAGATGAGTTATGCAGAGATCGCTCAAACAATGGGGATTTCGGTGAAGGGAGTGGAGCACCTGCTGGGGCGCGCATGGAACAAACTTCGAGGAGAACTCTCGTGGTTGCGCGCCGTCGAATGAGAGTTGTGCCGCTCGCTGCTGAAAGCGCAGAAGCCGTTCAGGTGAACGCAGCGACGGCACATGACGAATCCGTGGTATTGAACCACACAGAGGGAGGTCGGGATGGATAGCCGGGTTCGCTGGAATAAACTTGATGCTTACCTGGTTGAGGAGGCCTCGGCGGAGGACGTGGCCCAGGTCAGCCGCTGGATGAAATCCGAGCCCGACGCCACGGCCGGCCTTGCTGCGCTGAAGCGGTCAGGCAGCGCATCCGACGCCCCCGACCCCGCGGCGTGGGATGTTGAAGCAGCGCTGACGCGGGTGAAACATCGTCCGGATAGCCAGCCCGTTGCCGGTGTTGGCCGCGGCCTGCGTTTTCCCTGGGATGGCCGTCAAAAGAATCGGACGAAATCTGCCACGGGGCACACCCGACGACTGGCGCTTTCGTCCATCGGATTGGCGGCAGCAGCGGCGCTGATCTTTGCCGTGGCGCCGCAGCTTCAACGATCGATACGCGACTCGTTTGCGGCGCCTGACCGGACACTCGTTACTCTGGCCGGCCAACGCTCGAGCGTCACGCTTGGTGACGGCACCCGGGTGATCCTTGGGCCGGCAAGCCGCCTCCAGTATTCATCGACCCTTGTGACCGCGAGCGGACCTCGCGAGGTGGAACTGAGCGGGGAAGCATACTTTCGTGTTATGCACCGCGCCGAGCGACCATTCCGCATCGTGGCAGGCAGAACGGTTACCGAAGTGCTTGGCACGTCGTTCTCTGTCCGCGCCTACGACAACGATGAATCTGTGCAGATCGCAGTAATCGAAGGGCGCGTGTCGTTCGAGGCGGCAACGCCGCGATCGGGCGCGAAGCGCGTTCCGCCACGACAGGCAATCCTCCGTGGTGGCGATGTTGCGCGCGTTGTGTCCGATTCGTTCACCATTACACGCTCCGGCGACCTGAGCGCACACACTGCGTGGATTGAAGGTCGGCTCGTGCTCGAGCGCGTGTCGCTCAGCGATGCCGCGCGACAACTCGCGCGCTGGTATGACGTTGATATCGAAATCGCGGATCGGTCAATCGCAGACCGGCGGGTAACCGCATCGTTCGCGCGACAACGCCTGCCCGATATTCTCAGCGCACTATGTGAGGCAGTCGGCGCCAGGTTCGAACAGCGCGGCCGGCTGGTCATCATCAGCCCGGCAGTCAGTCGGTGATGACTCGACTCAGCACGCGAGGCAACTTGTGCAGCGTGTTGTTGCTTGCGGCCGTGTTCCCGGCATTCTTCGCCAGCACCGAGCTGCTGGCACAGGCAAAACCGTCGGCACCGATGTCCCTCGCCGATGCCGCATTGATTGTTCCGGCTCTTCGCCTATCCATCAGTGCCGACATCCGGGCAATGCCACTGGCCGAGGCATTACGAGCGGCCGTGCCACGATCGGAGCTCGACTTCGTATGGGACGCATCACTCGAAGAGCTCGCCCGTCCGGTGACGTTACGCGCGAAACGGATAACCGTCGCCGATGCGATCATCGCGCTGATCGAGCGAAGCAATGCGGCCCCTGGACTCGAAGTGGTGTTCATCCCGCCAAGGAGTCTTGTCGTCCGCCGGCGCGCCGCAGAAACGTCGTTGCATACGCAGAGTCAGGGTGGCATCGGTGCACTGGTGATGAACCCCGCGCCCGTGCCGCTCAGGGACGTCGTCGTCGTCGCCGCTCGGTATTCGTCTCTGCAGGGCGACAGCCGTCCCCCGGTCTTCACGCGTGAACAACTGCTCGGCACACCGCAGATCGGCAACGATGCGTTGCGCGCGGTGTCACGTTTGCCCGGAGTGACGGCAGACGATTTCACCGCGCGCTTCACGGTCCGCGGAGGAACGGGCGACGACATCCTCGTTCTACTGGACGGGGTTGAACTCATCCAACCGTACCATCTGCAGGAATTTGGCGGAACAATCTCCATCGTCGACGCGAGGGCAGTGGAATCGCTCCGGCTCTCCACCGGAGTACGCGGGGCGGAGTATGGCGGCCGGATAGCGGGCGTTCTCGACATGCGCTCGCTCGAGCCGGATGCAGGCCATCTCAGCGGCGGGACGGCGGCGAGTCTTCTGGATGCGGGCGCCTGGGCAGCGGGGCGCCTTGGAACGGGGAACGCGTGGTCAATGGTCGGGCGCTATGGATTTCCGGAGTACGCGCTTAGCCGCGGCGGCGCAACTGGCGATCTGCGAGCGAGGTACTACGACGTGCTCGCAAAGGCGCGTTTTGCCCGTGGCACTGACACAGTCGCATTACACGCGCTTGTCGCTGGAGATCAACTGTACTACCAGCCCGCCGAAGATACGCAGATCCGCGGGTCGGCAGGAAATGTGTACCTGTGGGCTACAAGCCGGAAAGGAATCGGCGAACGCGCCGAGGTACGGCAGACTGTTTCAGTAGCGGGTATTGACCGCAGCCGCAACGGTGTCAGTGCTGGCGACGATGGATTCTCGCCTCCCACGCAAGTGACTGACAACCGCAATACTGCGGCGTTTGCCGCAAGACAGGATTGGCGCGTCAACCTCCGGCCAGCCATCGCGCTGAGCGCGGGAGCGGAGCTCGCACGAACGGAGAGCCGGTATCGTTACACACTCCTTCGCGGCGCCTTTGGCGCGGACCCCGTTTCGCTGCCAGCCCCGCGCGTCTCATTGAACCCGAAGGCTTGGTCCTGGGCAACGTACGCAACCGGCCGGTGGCGGATTGCCGAGTCCACCATAGTTGAGGCAGGTGCGCGCCACGATGTGCAACGGATCCCGGAAAACAATGAGGCGGCGTTCAGCCCGAGTCTTCTTCTCGCCCACACCGCAACGAAGCACACCGTATTGCGGGCGGCATTTGGCCGGGTCGCGCAGTTTCAGCGGCCCTACGAACTCGACGTCGCTGACGGCCAGGTGGCGTTTGAAAAGGGTGACCGTGCTGCTCACGCGGGTGTCGAAGTCGAGCACACCCTTCGCGGCGGACACATCCTGCGAACCCAGTTGTACCGGCGAACATATTCGCGCGTTCGTGGCAGATTTCTCGACTCGGGCCTCGGGCCGTCGCCCTTCCCGGAACTGGACCCGGCCGGAAATATCCGCTCCGCGCCCGAGAACCGGCGGGTCGTGGGTACCGAAATGTCGATCGACGCCCGCCCGGGAGGAGCGCTGTCCTGGGGAGGAAGTTACGCCTGGTCGCGTAGCAGAGATCGAGTCGAGAGTAACACTGTACCTAGTCCATACGACCGGCCGCACGGCGTGCATGCTCGGGCATCGTACACAACGCGACAAGGCTGGCATATCGGTGCCGCGTGGCAGGTTCACACTGGTTCGCCGTATACGACTCCCATCTACACCGTGACGTTTTCTGAGACGGGCGACAGCATATCCCTGGTTCGGACACTTGGCCCTCCAAACGGCAACAGGGTTGGGCCGTATCATCGGCTCGACGTGCGCGCGCAGCGCTCCTGGACCACCGCGCTGGGTCGTTACGCGATCTTTGTGGACGTGCTGAACGCATACGACCGGAAAAATCCGCGGCCATCGATCCAGTTCGTTGTCGATGGGGCGAATGCTCCAATTACGCTGAACGATCCCGACGCAATGCTGCCGGTCCTTGCGAACGTTGGATTTCGATTGGAGTTCTGACCTTCTCACAATTTCGAAACAGCCGCTCGCAAGCGCAGGATCGACTACGATGATGTGTTCGAGCGTGACAACGCATTCCACGAACGTATCGTTGCGGCATGTGCACTGCAGATGGCAGGCAGATAGTGCCGCGTGCGTGGATCGAAGCTCACTCGTGACTACTTCGCCGCTGCCTCCGGCAACAACACGAAGCGCGCATAATTCGCTGGGTTGAGATACAGCTTTGCTGCGCTCTGTATCTGCGCAGCAGTGAGTCCGCGGACCAACGTATCGTATGCGGTTGACAGTCCGCTGAGGTCTTCGCCTGCCTCGTCCCGCGCCAGAATGTTTGAGAGCCAGTAGACATTCTGCTTTACTTCCACTTCGCGGCTGCGGGAAATCTGCTCCCGCACCTTGTCGACATCGGCCTGCGTCGGCACCTGAGTCCTGAGTGTGTCGGTCAGTGCAAGAACTGTCTTTGACAGCGCCTCGACATTCTCGGTCGACGAAGCGAACCGTACCTGCACAGCGTACTCCGAACGCGGTTTCTTCACGCAGCTTCCACCGACGTTGGGACTGTAGGCACCCCCGAGCTTTTCACGCAGCGTTTCGTTCAGGCGAGTCTGAAACAGCGTTGTGAGCGCGCGCAACGCGAGCCTGTTCCCGGGAGTTGATTCACACGTTCCAGTGAACGCGATGATAGTATTTGCCTTTGCTTCCGTTCCCTTTCTCACAACGCGTTGTACGACGCCTCTCGGTGGAGCGCTGCCGTTGTCGCGGAACGACTCCTTCCGCCCCGTGGCAGGAAGCGATGCAAGGTAGCGCTCAACGTTCGGCCTCAGCGATGCGGTGTCGACATTGCCGACGAACGCAAAAGTAAAATCGCCTGCGTCGGCGAATCGGTCCTTGTAGATCGCAACCGCGCGCTGCGGATTCACCTCCGCAAAAAGCGCCGGGGACAACGGCCGGGCCCGAAAGGACTTCTGCGACATCGTGACCTGCACTGTGTCCGCGAACACCGCCTCAGGCGCAGCGCCGCGGTTCGCCAGGAAAGGCCTCACCTGATTGCCGAACGCGGCGTACGCTACCGTATCGAGCCGTGGCGCCGTGAAATTGAGATAGATGAGCTGGAACGCTGTTTCGATATCCTTCGGTGAAGTGCGCCCGCTTATTCCTTCGCTGGTCTCACCGATCGTCGGCGTAACGCTCACAGCTTTGCCGCTGAGCTTCTTGCCGAGGTCGATCTGGTTGAAGCTTCCGGTGCCTCCGAGCTGGACAACCTGCGCTGCCAGCTGCGCGGACATGAAGTCTGCATCGGCAACCAGGGACGATCCACCCGGACTGTAGGCGCCAAACAGCACTTCGTCGGCTTTGAAATCTGTCGGTTTGACGATAACCCGGGCGCCGTTCGAGAGCTTCCACTCGACCGCTCCGATTCCCGCAATCGCCCGTGACGAAACGATACTTCCCGGTGCTGGTGGCTTTTCCAGCAGCGCTGCGCCGGAAAGAGTTTCGGTATATGCGGCCAGAGTGACCTTGCTGGCGCGATCGAATACAGAGAGCAGGCCGCTTTCGGTAGGCACGGGAACACCGGTCTTGAGCGGCGTCTGAGCGATAATCACGCGATTTTCATCGCTGATCCAGTTGCGGGCGAGCTGGTTGACGCCAGCCAGCGGGATCGCCGGAACGAGCTCCTTGGCCAGCGTGTATTCGTAGTCGATTCCCGGAATCGCCTCACCTCGGAGGTAATGGCCGATGTACTCCTCGACAAATGCTCCGGACAAGGTTCGGTCACGCTCCGTAAACGCTCGCTCGTATCCACGGAGCAGGTCCTGTTTGGCGCGGTCGAGCTCGGACTGAAGAAACCCGAACTGATCCACACGTCTCGCTTCCGTAAGTAGAGCTTCGAGGCCTTTCTCGACCCCGCCGTCCTTCACCCCCGCCGCAAGCGTGAACGCTTCCGTCGTGCGGGCAAAAAAACTCCCCTTGGATGCGCCAGCGCCAAGGAACGGGGCATCCGGCTTCTGAGCGATCTCGGCAAAGCGGGCATTGAGCATCTGCAGGTACAGCCGCTCGGTCAGGTCGCGCCGGTAGTCGCCAACGTTACGTGTGGTGTGCGCGGGCAGCTTGTAGATGAGGTTGACGTTCGAAGTCGTCGCCTCTCTGTCCGTTGCCACGGCAACCAGTGGCGCAGTGTTTCGGGGGACGTCGTAGATCGTGCGTGCAGGCGCCGACGACGGCTTCTTTACGCGGTTGAAATGGGTCTTGATCTGCGCCTCGATCCTGGCAGGATCGAAGTCACCGACCGCGATTACCGCCATCAGATCAGGACGATACCAGTCCCTGTAGTATGCCCTGAGCTTCGACGGCGTAACCGACATGATGCTTTTTTCGGTTCCGATGGGGAGGCGCTCGGCATAGCGGGAGCCCTTGAACGCGATGGGAAGCCACTGCTGCAGCATTCTGTCGGACGCGCCTTTCCGGCCTCTCCATTCCTCGCGGACAATCGCGCGCTCGCTCATGACTTCAGCTGAATCGAAGATCTGTCCATGTGCCCAGTCTTCGAGAATCGTGAATGCCTGTTCGACGATACGGGCCGTGTCCGTCGGAACGGGCAGTATGTACACGGTTTCATCGAAACTCGTGAATGCATTCAGATCAGCGCCGAATCTCACACCGATGGATTCGAGGTACTTGATGAGATCGTTCTTTGCGAAATGAGTCGTTCCGTTGAATGCAGTATGCTCGAGGACGTGCGCGAATCCCTGCTGATTTGCGTTCTCCAGTATCGACCCTGCGTTCACGACAAGCCGCAGCTCCGCGCGCTTTTCGGGCCTCGAGTTCTGCCTGATATAGTATCGGATGCCATTGGAGAGTGTCCCGATCCGGACCTTTGGATCTACCGGCAGAACAGTTGATGCCGCGCGGGCTGGCGGAGGAGGTGGTCCAGCCTGCTGAGCCGCGACCGGAAGGGCGAGCAACACGAACATCGACGAGGCAACGGCGCGTATGCGCGACATGGCGAGACCTGGTATCGGTGGTGTAGGGTTTACGGATAAGTAACCGGTATGGCCGTGAATTGATGCGCGTGGAATCTAACGGCCTGCGCTTTGCAATCAAAACATATGAACTTTCCCCGGTTCGGCTGGTATGATCTATTCGACAGGCCAGTCCCATGAGGTAGCATGCCCCGTCTGAAAACGCTTGGCTTGCTGGCGCTTCTGCTCCCATTGATCGTCAGCTATGATCCTTCTCAACCGGTGCCGAACCCGGTATCGGAGTTGAGCAGCGCGATTGACAATGCGTCAGCCAACATTGCGACCAATCTCCGCGTAGGCCGGCATCTTGGCTTCGATACCTACGCCTACCCCGGCGACGATGCAATGCTCGCGTGGCGGCAGAACGATGCACCCTACGAATGGGTTGGCTACTATCTGCCGTCGACGCCCTGTCACAGGGGAGAATCATGGTCGGGCAAGCGCGAACGCCTTGCCAGCATGGGCTGGGGCACGGCGGTCATTTACGTTGGGCAACAGGTCTGGAGCGGCACGCCCCGGCAGAAGATCGTGCGCACGAAGTATGTCACCAAGTATATCCAGAAGCGCGTAAAAGTATCCCGCCTCGTCAAGGGCAAGATTGTCAGGGGCAAGCGCAGGAAAGCGCGCCGGGTTTCGTCTTTCGTACAGAAGCGGATTCCCATCAAGGTCCCGGTCAAGACCGTCACCTATGCGCGGGCGGAACCTGGCCAGTCCTGCTCGACACATCTTGTGAGCGGAGCCCGCGGAACGAAAGACGCGAATGATGCAATTGCCAAGGCGGCGGGCGAAGGCTTTGTTCGCGGTACGGTGATTTTCCTTGATATAGAGCGGATGGAAAAAGTACCGTCTGCCATGCGCGACTATTACAAGGCATGGACGGCCCGCGTTCTCGACGACGGCACGTACCGCCCCGGTTACTATGCTCACAATCACAACGCGAAAATCATCTATAACGACGTTTCGGGCGTGTTCCTCGATGCAGGCAGTCTCGAGCAGCCACCGTTCTGGATTGCGAGCGGCCGCGGGTTCTCGGAAAACAAGCAACCGCATGAGGTTGGGCATGACTTCGCAAAAGTCTGGCAGGGCGTTCTCGATGTCGTCCAGACTCACAACGGATTCAAGCTGCCGATCGACGTAAACGTGGCAGCGGTAAAGTCGCCCTCATCGAGCGGACTGCCCGCCTCCAACTGACCGCCGCAGCACCGACTGAGGTAACACTTCGCCACGTGGCCGGGCCTCCAATCCCGCTGCGAACCAGGCGGAGGTTGGTCGCCTCGAGTCCGCTTTCGCATGACGTCCTTATGGCCCCCTTCGTGCATTCCTGAGGGCACAGGCGGACACATGACAGCACAACGTGCGGAGCAAAAAAATTCTCGGGAAATCGCTCCCATCGCATCGAATGGCCAGCCGGGACGTTCGGAAGGCGCGGCGGCCTATTTTCTCGCCGTCGCGGTCGCTGCCGCAGCGCTCGGCCTGACCTTTCTGCTGCAGGCCGACCTTAGTCAATCTGTTTTTGTAATCTGCTTCGGGGCGGTAGCTTTGAGCGCATGGCATGGCGGATCCGGCCCCGGGATCACGTCGGCTATCGTGTCGGTAATCGGCGTACAGTACCTGTTCATCGATCCCCCCGGTCTGGTCTTTCCGCAGGCTCTCGGCGATCTGGTTCCGTCGGGACTGTTCTTGATTGCGGCTGTTGGTATCGCTGAGCTCTCGGACAACTTGCGCCGGGCCCGCGCTCGCGCGGTGGCTCGGGAAGAATCCCAACTCTCCGAGGCCGAAGCACGTGAAACAATGGCCGAATTCGAAGCCGAAGCCGCACGGGCTGGTGCCACCGAACAGTTCCGCGAGGAAACTCATGTACTCGAATCACTGCATCGGCTCGGAACGACGCTTGCCTCCGAACTGGATAGTTCGCGAATAGAGAAAACAGCCGCTCAGGCTCTTGTCGAGTTGACGAATGCGGAATTCGGCGCAATGTCGGAGACGTTTACGGGCGTGGCAGTACGGAGCGAAAACGTGCTTTCCGATCCGCGGTTTCACGGGAACTCCCCGTTCTCCGATCTGCCGGCCGCCAGTACGGAAATGAAGAGCTATCTCGCAGTGCCGGTTGTGTCGAGAACGGGGGACTCGCTCGGCGGGCTGGTTGTAGGGCATACGCAACCGGGTGCCTTCTCCGATCGTCACGAACGCATTGCGATGTCGGTGGCAAGCTGGGCCTCGGTATCTCTCGACAACGCCCGGCTCTACAAGGCGGAGATTATTGCGAGGGCTGAGGCGGAAGGTGCCAACCAGGCGAAGTCTGCGTTCCTCGCCACCATGTCACATGAGTTGCGAACCCCGCTCAATGCCATTGGCGGGTACGCTGATCTGCTGGAGGTGGGGGTTCATGGCGAGCTGACCGCCATGCAGCAACGTGACGTAACGCGTATCAAGCGGAGCCAGCGTCATCTGCTATCGCTTATCAACGATATTTTGAATTTCGCCAAGATCGAGGCCGGCAAGGTTAAATACGCAACCCGGCCGATCGTCCTCGCTGAGCATCTCCCTGAGCTCGAAACGCTGATCGCTCCGCAGCTTCGCGAGAAGCATATCGAGTACGTGTTTTGCTGCCACGACCCGGTGTGCAGTGCGTATGCCGATCCTGACAAGATGCAGCAGATTCTGCTGAATCTCCTTTCGAACGCACTCAAGTTCACAGAGGCCGGCGGCAAGATCACGGTGGGCTATGAGGCGGCCGAAAAGAGTATTGGCATTTTTGTAAGCGATACAGGTATTGGTATCGCCAAATCCAAGCTGGACGTGATCTTCGAACCGTTTATCCAACTCGATCGCGGCACCACGAGTCAGCACGAAGGCACGGGGCTCGGGTTGTCCATCAGTCGGGATCTCGCCCGTGCGATGGGTGGCGATCTGACGGTCACAAGTGAAGTCGGGAAGGGATCGGCGTTCACGCTGCTGCTGCCGGTTCGCCCGCAAGCGCCAGCGAAGGCAAAGGCGCAGGCCTAGGCGCTACATTCAGCGCAAGCTGTCGCGTATCGGCGCACTTCCACCGGTCCCACCATTTCCGTGCCACCGAAAAAATCGATCAACTACTCACGTGCCTGGGCCGAGTCGAGAGAACTGATCTGGAGACACCGCAGGTCGCTCTCGATCGGTCTTGCGCTGATGCTTGTCAACCGGCTGTCGGGTTTGATTCTCCCCGGAAGCTCGAAATATCTGATCGACGAAGTGATTGGCAAGCAGCGCTCCGATCTGCTCGTACCCTTCGCGCTGGTCGCAGCAGGTGCGGTCATAGTCCAGGCGTTTACGACTTATTCGCTGTCCCAGATCGTGAGCATCGCTGCTCAACGCGCGATCGCGGACATGAGGCAGAACGTTCAGACTCACGTGATGCACCTGCCCGTTTCGTACTTCGATTCGACCAAGACTGGAATCCTCATTTCACGCATCATGACCGACGCCGAGGGAGTTCGAAACCTCGTCGGTACCGGGCTTATCCAGCTCACCGGCGGTCTGGTCACTGCGATCATCGGGCTTGGCGTGCTCTTCTGGCTCAACTGGTCGTTGACGGCGATCATGCTGGTGATTCTCATTGCTTTCGGCGGTCTCATGTCGGTCGCGTTCGCGCGTCTAAGGCCGTTGTTTCGGGATCGCAGCAAAATCAACGCTGAGGTAACCGGCCGGCTGGCAGAATCGATAGGTGGCATCCGAATCCTGAAGGTCTACGTCGCGGAAAAGCGCGAGGAACGGTTGTTCGGAGAGGGAGTTGGCCGCCTGTTCGAGAATGTCCGAAAAACGATCACGGGGAGTTCGATAGTGCAGACAGGTGCGACGCTGATTGTCGGCGCCATCGGCGTGCTCATGATCGTTGTGGGGGGCGGCGCGATACTCGATGGCAACATGACTCTCGGTGGCTTCGTCATGTACGTGTTCTTCATCGGGCTGGTTGCCGCGCCGCTGGTTCAGATCGCATCTGTCGGTACGCAGATCAGCGAGGCATTCGCCGGACTGGACCGGATTCGGGAAATCCGCGAAACCGCAACGGAAGATCAGGAGGATTCGGCGCGATCGTCATTATCGGTGATAGAGGGGCGGGTCGAGTTCAACGACGTGACTTTTTCTTATGTGCCGGCACTGCCCGTGCTGAAAGGCGTCAGCTTTCTGGCGCCCGCTGGATCTACTACAGCGCTGGTAGGTTCGAGTGGATCGGGCAAAAGCACTTTGATCGGGCTGGTCATGGCGTTCAACCGGCCCGACAGCGGCGCGGTGCTCGTCGATGGCAACGATCTGCTCGGCGTGAGGCTGCGCGATTACCGAAGTCAGCTCGGGGTAGTGCTGCAGGACAATTTCCTGTTCGATGGGACGATCCGCGAGAATATTGCGTTCGCCAGGCCCGATGCCACCGATGGCCACGTGCGCGAAGCCGGCCGGATTGCGCACTGCGACGAGTTCATCGACGGATTCGAGCTGGGCTATGAAACCATCGTCGGCGAGCGAGGAGTCAAGCTGTCGGGGGGTCAACGTCAGCGCGTCGCCATCGCGCGCGCGATACTGGCCGATCCCCGCATTCTCATTCTCGATGAAGCAACGTCGAGTCTCGACAGCGAGAGCGAGGCAATGATCCGCGACGGTCTCCGTTCGCTGCGGGCTGGCAGGACCACCTTCGTGATTGCGCATCGACTGTCGACGATCGAAAGTGCGGATCAGATCCTCGTGCTCGAAGGTGGCGAGATCGTGGAGCGTGGAACGCATCGCGAGCTGATCGAGCTCAATGGACGATACCGGCAGCTCTACGACCGGCAGTATGGCATCGAAAGAAACCGGTTCATCAACCCAGGAGAGGATTTCACTCCGGAAGTCACATCGGCAGTCGAGGAGCTGCCGGTGGCGTCACTAGCGGCCGAGTGACGCTATCCGGGGTAAGATTTATCATGCCTGCCTTCAGCAATTTCCTTTACGTCGCAACGGCGCTGGTTGCCGTCGGCAATGGAGGGTTTACAGGAGTTGCTGCCGCGCAGTCATCGCCCGGGTCTCACCAGGGAATGACTCACGACTCGTCGGCGGTCAATCCCGCGGCGGAGGCTGGGTCGCGTTTCGTCGCTGGCGCCCGCGCGATCGGTATCGCGACGCTCGCCACGCCAGCTTTCAATGGCACTTCCGCGCGCGAGGGATATCTCACTCAGCCGATGGTGATGGGATCATTGACTGCGTTTGGCAACCGAGTACTGCTCGACGGAATGCTCAACTTCGAAGGTTTGACCATCGACCGGGGCGAGCTTAACGCCGGTATCTATGGAGAGGGGTATGTCGACCGCCGTCATCCCCACACCTACCTGCATGAGCTTGCGCTGACAGCGCTGCTCGGCAGTGGCTCGTCGCGGTTTTCAATGACCGCTGGAAAAGGTTTCGTTCCCTTCGGAACCGACGATCCGATGTCCCGTCCCTTCGTCAAGTATCCAGTGAACCATCATCTGGCGCAGATTCTGGAACGAGCCGTCATCTCCGGTGCGGCGCGATATGGTCCGCTCGCGCTGGAGGCCGCACGGTTCAATGGCGACGAGCCTGAGTCGCCCTCGGATTTGCCAAATCGCAGTCGGCTCTGGGATTCGTGGGCACTGCGTGCCAGCCTGATGCACGCCGCCGGTGCGGAATTTCAGGTCAGCACGGCAGAAGTAAAATCACCTGAAGTTGCGCAGGGGGACGGCCTCGATCAGAGAAAATACAGTGCTTCGTTGCGGTACGAGCGCCCCGGCACCCGCTATGCGCTCGTCGAATGGGCGCGAACCGCGGACCGCGATGCAGGCCGCACCGCGTTCGCGTTCAGCTCGGCACTCGCTGAAGGCGCGATGACCCGCGGAGCAATGACATTCGCATTGCGCGCTGAGCGCACTCAGCGAGCCGAGGAGGAACGACTGGAAAATCCGTTCCGCTCACCCCGCCCGCACACCGATTTCAACATTCTCGGTCGCACGCGGTGGGACATCGTGTCCGCCGGCGTGAGCGCCAATCTGTTTCGGAAGTCCGCCTGGTTCGTTGCACCGTTTGTGGAAGTATCGCGGCAACATGCGTCCATAATAGCCCGACCCACCGTATTTATTCCGCGCGAGTTCTATGGATCGGACCGAATGTGGTCACTCTCAGCCGGCATGCGGCTGGGAGCAGGTATGTTTCATGCGCGAATGGGCCGTTACGGCGCTGCGGCCGCGCATCACTGAGGTTGACACTATGTGGAACTGGAAGCCGAAGTTCATGATCAGATATTCGTTTCTCGTGCTGACGGCAGTGGTTGCAGCCTGCGGCGGTGACAGGGTCACCGACCCGGACCCGGGCCCCATTACCACACCGGGCGTGCTCGAGCCTGTGTTGCTCGCTGTCAACGGCAGGGGCGCAGTGCCGGAGAGGTTCACGGCGGAGCTTTGGGTGCACGGTAATACTGGCTACACCACAACCTGGGGCAGACGAACCGTCAACGGTGTGGGATCCATCGGTAATGCGATAAACATCTGGAACGTCGCAGGCGCCACACCCGTGCTTATCGATTCGGTGATCGTGTCAAACGCCAGCACTCTGGGCGATATACAGACTACCAGCGATGGAAAATATCTCGTAGTCGCAACCGAGCTCGCGCCCGGTTCGATCGTGATTTACGATCTGCAGGACCCGGTTAAACCGCGTTTGATCTCGCGATTCACCAGCGTGAATACAAACTCCGGCGTTCACACCGCCGAAGTGCAGGCGGTTAACGGCCGGACCTATGCTTTCCTGTCAATCGCGGGCGGTTCTCCGTCGCGGCTTGTAATAGTGGATATCACCGATCCTGCCGACCCGCGGGAGGTGCTCTCTCGTGAGATGGGGCGTCCGTTCATACATGACGTCTTCGTGCGTGACGGAATCCTTATGACAGCCCTCTGGGCCGACGGAATCGCCATCTTCGATATTGGCGGAGGCGGTCGAGGTGGGAGCCCGTCAAATCCGATTCGGCTCGGCTCGGTTGCGACCGTTGGGGGAAACGCGCACAACATTCACTGGTTTCACGATCCCGTCACGGGTTCAAAGCGGTACGCTTTCGTCGGTGAGGAGGGCCCCGGCTCGATCGGCTCGTCGTCGATTGGGGACATTCACGTCATCGACGTAAGCGACATGACGAACCCCCGCGAAGTTGCATTCTTCAACGCGCCTGGCGCTGGAGCTCACAACTTCTCGGCGGATGAGCCGCGCGGGGTTCTGTACTCCGCGTTCTACAATGGCGGCGTAAGGGCACTCAACATCCGTGGCGATCTTTCCACTTGTACGGCCGCCGACCGAAGCCCTGATAACCGGTGCAACCTTGGCAAAATGGGCCGGGAAGCCGGACGTGGATTGCTGAACGCCGGAATGCCGGTATATGTGTGGGGCGTGCAGTTCACCGATGGCAGACTCTACGCTTCGGACATGCTCAACGGCCTCTGGAGACTTTCCCCGCTTCCGGCTTCCTGATAGGCCATCGATCGCAGGCGCGACACGCGATCCCGCAGCGGTGGGTGCGTCGCCATAAGGTTGGCAATTCTTCCCTCCCGCTCATCCCACGCCGAATGGAAGGGATCGGAGATACAGAGCTGCGCTGAGCTCTTCGGGATCGCAGTCGGTTTCACGGCCGAGCCGCCGATCTTCACCAGCGCGTCGGCAAGTGCCGCTGGATTGCGCGTGAACTGCGCGCTCATCGCATCGGCCAGAAACTCCCGCGACCTTCCTACCTTCATGACCATGTAGCGGGTAACCAGCGGCGCCACCAGCCAGCTGATGACCCACACCACAAGCAGTACGATGACGAGCGGGCCGGCACCCTTGCTGTCACCGCCACCGCCGCGCGATTTCGACCTTCCGCCACCCCCGCCACCCCCGAAACGCATCGTATTCGAAGCAACGTTGTGCACGAGGGCGACTGCGCCAACCAGCGACGTCAGAAGCGTCATGAGCCTGACGTCGAAGTTGACGATGTGCCCCATTTCGTGCGCTACCACCGCCTGCACTTCGTCCCGCGTGCAGACATCGAGCAACCCCGTCGTCACGGCGAGATGTGCGTCGTTCGCATGCACGCCGGTGGCAAAGGCGTTGGGTGCATCGTCCGGTACCAGCCACACGCGGGGACGGGAAGCACCGGATGCAATCGTCATCTCGTCGACGATGTTCATCAACTGCCGCTGGCCTTCCGTTTCAGCTTCGGTAAGCTCGTGCGCCCCGGTTGCCTTGACGAGACTCGTCGCGCCGAATCTGTATGCCCACCACGCCATTGCCCCGGCAAGGAGCAGAAGGGACAAGCCCACGCCCGGGAAGACGTGTACCGATGCGGCACCTGAAGCCGCGCCCTCTGCCGCCCGTGAGCTCGCCAGATACCAAATGAAGTCTCCACCGAAGCCGAGCCACGCGAGAAATATGACGAACCCCGCCACGAGACGGCGGCTGGCCTTCCTGTTCGCCTCCTGCTGCGCGAACAGATTTCCCGCTGTTGTCATTTTGCCGGCGGAGTGAACGACAGGTCCACCTGCGGTACCGCACGCTCGGCAACGTCCGTGATCTCCCAGAGTGCCGCGGGTAAGGCCCCCGCCATGCCCGCGAACAGCATCGTCGGGAAAGTCTGCTGGGCAGTGTTGTACTGAGTCGCGGTGTCGTTGTAAAGCTGCCTGGAAAAGCCAATCTTGTTTTCTGTGGCTGTAAGCTCTTCCTGTAGCTGGGCCACATTGGCGGTCGCCTTCAGGTCAGGATAGGCTTCAACAACGGCGAGCAACCGGCCAAGCGCGCCAGTCAGTTGCGTTTCCGCTTCTGCAGTGGCAGCTACACTGCCGGTGGTGGACGCCGTGATCGCCTTGTTACGGGCGGATATGACGGACTCGAGGGTCTCCCGCTCGAAGTTCATCGCTCCCTTCACTGTATTGACAAGGTTCGGAATCAGATCGTGACGCCGCTTCAGCTGCACGTCGATCTGCTTCCAGCCATTCGCCACCTGGTTCTTGAGCGAGACGAGACGGTTATACGCGCTGATCCCGAAAAAGATGAACAGCACGATGACTGCCAGCATAATCAGGGTAATCATGGGACGCCTCCGACGGCGATATGGACCACAGTGCGACCGGCATGGCGAATTGCCGAATGCCGCGTCACACCAAGATAGTGTTGAGCCGCGCCACCGCTATTGATAAACGCCTTTCAGACTCGCAGGTTGTGTGACGAACTGACTGCATACTGAACACACCTCGCAAGATGCCACCGACTGCGACTTCGGCTTGATACAAGCTCTTACGGATTTGATGACTTCCGTGTTTCGTGGTGCCGGGCCACGCCCGGTTGCTGCGATGTCGCTGGCAGCTGCTCTCATGCTGCTGGCAATTGGTGCATGCGACGGCTCCCTCGATGTCGACGCTCCGCCCCCGGCGATGTCGGCGGACATCGATACCCTCCCGGCGTTGCCGACATCGACTCTCGATATCCCCCTGACCTACGACCTGTCTCCCGTGGTCGAAGCGCTCGAAAGAGCGGTACCGAAAACGTTTGGTGATATCGATGACAGACGACAGTTATCAAACAAAAGAATGCGTGTTGCATTCGAGGCAATACGTGAGCCGTTCAAGGTCTCGCTCGACGGGCAGACCGCCAACCTGACCGCGGTAATCAACTATCAAGGCAAGGGCTGGTACGATGCGCCGCTCGCGCCGGAGGTAAGCGGGTCCTGCGGTATCGATCAACCGAAACCACGAGCGCGGATTCAGATAGCGACGGCGCTCCGCATTACGCCCGAGTGGAAGCTGCGGGGTCGGACGCGCGTGGGAGATGTCACACCATTCAGCGATACGCGCCGCGACCAGTGCCGAGTGACGGTATTCAACATCGATGTCACCGGACGCGTGATCGAAGCCGCGCGAAATGCGGTGATCGGCAAGCGCTCGCTGATCGACCAGAAAATCGCTGCGCTCGACATTCGCCCACGCTTTCAGGAGTGGTGGCATCTACTCCAGCGTCCCATTCCGCTCACCGACAGCGTGTGGCTACAGATCAATCCATCCGCGGTGCGAATGGGCGAGAGCGTGGGCACGCGGCGAACGCTCGTTACTGCGCTGGGCTTCTCGGCCTCTCCCCGGATAGTGACCGGGTCTCGCCCGGCGCCGCTGGAAACGCCGTTGCCGCCGCTGTATCCAGCCGCGGTCGGCGACGGCTTGCACATTCTGCTCGATGGCGTGATAGGATATGACATTGCGTCGCGCCTGCTCGAGGACAAACTCAAAGGGAAAAAAATCGACCGCGCCGGGCAGACGCTCGAGGTCAGTCACGTTCGATTGTTCGGCATTGGCGGGGGCAAGCTCGCTCTCGAGCTTCGCTTCAAGGGCGCCGCGCAAGGCAGGATCTATTTCGTGGGCACCCCTCGCTACGACGCGAGCACGAATGAGCTGTTCGTGCCCGATCTCGACTACGACGTCGGATCGGTAAATGCGCTGGTAAGTGGCCTGGAATGGGTAAAGCACAACGACGTGCGCGAATTCTTTCGCCAGCGCGCCAGATGGTCAGTTGGCAGCGTTATGCAGAAGGGACGTGAACAGCTGGCGAAAGGACTGAACCGCGACCTTGCACCAGGCGTGCGTCTCACGGCGGACGTCAAAGCCGTTCACGGCCTCGCCGTCAACGCACAGCGAAGCGCAATCCTGCTCCGCGCGCAGGCCGATGCCACCGCAAAGCTCACAGTGAAGAAGGGAGGCTGATGAAAGACGAGGGACTGATTCGCGCGGTGAGTGTTCGGGGCCTGACCGCGAGTATCGTGAATTACACCATCGGGGCCGGGATTTTCGTGTTACCCGCCGTTGTTGCGGCCAGAATCGGTGGCGCAGCGGTAGTGGCGTATGTCGTTTGCGCAATTGCAATGGCTCTCATCGTGATGTGTTTCGCCCAGGCCGGAAGCCGTGTGTCGCTTTCCGGGGGAGCTTACGCGTACGCTGGTACGGTGTTCGGGCCATACGTCGGATTTCTCGTCGCGATGATGTTGTGGTTCGGCGCCAACATCCTCGCGAGCGCGAGCGTCGCCAACATCTTTGTGGGAGCGCTGGGTCAGCTCCTGCCCGCGGCACGCGATCCAATCGTCAGGGCTGTGATTCTGGCGGCGCTGTACGCCGGACTGGCTATCATCAATATGCGAGGAGTAAGAATTGGCATTCGTGTAGTAGAGACATTCGCGGCGGCTAAGCTCGCTCCTCTGATCATCCTGGTCGTGGTTGGAGTGTTTGCAGTGCAATCAATGAACTTCACATGGCCGGGTATGCCGTCGATGGGCGAGATCAGCCGCACGTCGGCGATGCTGATCTTCGCATTCCTCGGCGTTGAGAGCGCGCTTACGCCGAGCGGAGAAGTCAAAGATCCTGCGCGAACTGTACCCTACGCCGTATTTCTGGCTCTTGGCGTCGTGACCCTGCTGTATCTGGCCATTCAGATGACCGCGCAGGGAATACTCGGCCCGGAACTGGCCACCAACACTGCCGCTCCACTCGCTGCCGCTGCGCGCGTTTCCATCGGCCGAGGCGGTGAGCTGCTGGTGATCATTGGCACAGCTATTTCGACATTCGGGTACGTTGCTGGCGATATGCTCGCCGCGCCACGCGGCATCTATGCGCTGGCGCGGGATGGTCTGCTCCCGTCGCCAGTCGCAAAAGTGCATCCGGTCCGGCGCACACCCGACGTCGCGATTGTGATTCACGCTATTGCGTGTTTCGGATTCGCGGTCAGCGGAACGTTTGAGGGTCTTCTCGTTCTCGCGACGCTTGCGACACTTCTGGTTTATCTGGCATGCTGCGTCGCCGCGTTCGAGCTGCGCCGCCGCGACATCAGGACAGGAGAGGGGATCCCCTTCCGAATTCCCGGAGGCCCAGTTGTACCCATCCTGGCTTCGTCGGTTGTCATCTGGCTGATCTCGAGCGCGACTCGCGCGGAGTTCATTGCGCTCGGCTGGATGGTGCTCGTGTCGAGCGTCATCTTTTTTCTCACCCGCATGTCAGGGCGACGAACCTCTGCTTCGTAAGATCCGGTTCCAGTCAGGTACCACGCATGTCCGTTCAGCACACTGATTTTTTCCAACGGTGCACACTTTGAAACTGCTCAAGGTCATTCCCGCCCTTCTCGCTATCGCTCTACTTTCCATCCGCGGCGAAGCACAGCAGCCGATTGACAGCGCGTATTCTGCTCAGATCAAGGCACTTACACCCACCGATGCGCGCTGGAAGTTCACGACCGAGATGGTCGAGACGCTGCCTGCCTCCAGCACGGTCCCGACGCCCCTGAAAATCCTTGGCTACGTGCCGGGGACTGTAGGCAGACTGTCATACGTAGCCGACGTCAACCGGTACTTCACCGCCGTAGCCGCCAACTCCCCCCGTACGAAGCTGTTCTCGATTGGCAAGAGTGATGAGGGACGCGAGATGATCGCGCTCGTCGTAGCAGACGAAGCAACCATTGCGAACCTGGAGAGCTATCGTGTGTCGCTCGCCCGGCTAGCTGATCCGCGCGGTCTCGCACCGGCTGAGAAAGCGCGGCTTATCCGCGAAGCAAAGCCCATCTACTGGCTCACCGGCGCGATCCACTCTACGGAGACAGGCAGCCCTGAAATGCTGATGGAGCTCGCGTATCGTCTGGCAGTCGACGATTCCGAGAACACGAAAGTAATTCGCGCGAACGTGATCACCATTATCACGCCTGTGATCGAAGTTGATGGTCGCGACCGGATGGTGGATGCGTACAAGCTGGCACGTCAGCTGAAGCTGGGCTCCGGTGGCGTTCCTCTGATTTACTGGGGCAAGTACACCGCGCACGACAACAATCGCGACGGCATGGTCCTGTCACAGAAGCTGTCGCAGAGTGTGATGTCCACTTTTCTCAAATGGAAACCGGTTGTCGCCCACGACCTGCACGAATCTGTGCCGTTTTTATACACCAGCACCGGTACGGGACCATACAACGATGAGTACGACCCGATCGTCGTGAATGAATGGCACACACTTGCATACCAGGAGATCAACGAGCTCACAAGACGAGGTCTTCCAGGAGTCTGGACGCACGGCTTCTATGATGGATGGGCTCCTAACTATACCATTCTGGCGGTTGCCAATCTTCACAATTCGATTGGCCGGTTCTACGAGACGTTCACCTCCCGTGGCGCGGATTGCCATACTGTCCGGCTGCCCGCGAGCGCGACGGAGAGGCGCTGGGACCGGACGAATCCTCCCGTCAATGGCGTGCGCTGGTGCATTCGCAGCAACATCAATTACCAGCAATCGGGTGTCCTTGTCGCACTGCGCTATGTCGCGGATCATCGCGAGACGTTCCTCACCAACTACGTCGCCAAGGCCGAGCGGATGATCGACCGCGGGCGGACCTCGGCACCGTATGCGTTCGTGATTCCGCATAAGCAGCGGCATGCTGCAGAAGCCGCCGATCTGGTGAATCTGTTCCGTGCCCAGGGCTCGGAGGTACACGTCGCTGTATCGGATTTCAAGCTCCGACGCGTGCCACCGCCAGCCGCGACGCCAGCTTCCGTTCCGACGCCTGTTTCCGTTCCAACGGCTATTACCGCGCCGACGGCCCTTTCAGATACTGCGGTTGTTTCCGTTCCTGCCGCCGTTGTGGCGCCAACAAATGCAGTCCCTCGCGTCCCATCCGCTGCCCGCCCCGCGCCGGCCGCAGGCTCTGCCATCACTGTCTTGTCAGGCGACTGGATTGTTCGTCTCGATCAGCCATACTCGGCGACGGTGCGTACCCTGCTGGCGATTCAAAAGTACAAGGCCGATGATCCGCCGCCGTACGACGACACTGGATGGACCCTCGACGCACTGCGGCACGTCGAGACCCTCAAGGTCAGCGATTCTTCAGTACTCAGGCAGCCAATGCAGCTGCTCACCGCCGACGCTGTCGTTCGCGGCACGAGCGAAGGAACCGGGAGCACGTTACTTGTAAGGCACCTCGGCGATTGGCGCTCGGCGGTATTGCCGTGGAAGCTCCAGGGCGGACGATTGAGTGTCTCCGACGCGCCATTCACCGCCGGGGGAGCCAGCTACCCGGCCGGGACGTTCATTGTTGAAAATGCTTCACAGCGAAGCCGGGATGCTGTTAGTCAGCTCGGTCTTGCGGCCGTCTCCTCGGGGGGCCGGATAACGGCGGCGATGCACGCCGTCACGCTGCCGAGAATCGCGCTGATGCATTCCTGGATTGAAACGCAGAACGAGGGCTGGATCAGGTTTGCGCTCGAACAGATGGGAGTGCCTTTCACCTATATATCGGAACAGACGCTCCGGCGTGCATCCGCGCTCGACAAGTACGATGTCGTCGTTTATCCGCATGTGAGTGCACCCGCGTCGAGTCTGATCAATGGCCGGCCCATGGTGGGACCGCCGATTCCGTGGAAGAAATCGGCAGCGACACCTCACCTTGGAAAGTGGGACGAGACCGACGACATCCGGCCAGGGATGGGTCTCGACGGGCTTTCTGCACTTCGGAAATTTGTCGAGCGCGGAGGATTGCTGCTCACCACCGGCAGTACGAGCCGGTTGCCGATCGAGATGGGATTCAATCCGACGGTGAGCGTTACCGCGACAACGCGCCTCAATGCGCGAGGTGCAATTTTCCGGGCTCAGACGGTGTCAACGGCGAGTCCTGTTCTGTACGGATACGATAAAGCCACGTTCCCGGTCTACTTCAACCAGTCGCCGGTGATGGCGGTAACTCCGCGGGATACCGCGGCCAACGTTGACGGGATCGACTCAGGCATTCTGGACCAGCGGGAAAGAATGCGGGCCAAGGTGATCCTGAGGTTTCACGAAAAGGCTGACTCGCTGCTCGTTTCGGGTTTGCTCGTCGCTGGAGATGAACTCGCTGGCAAGGCGGCAGTGGTGGACGCGCCGGTGGGGAAGGGACATGTGCTTCTGTTCGGAATCCGCCCGCTCTGGAGGATGGAATCGCAAGGCTCGTTTGCGCTGGCGGTGAATGCCATCGCCAACTGGAACCATTTGAGCTTCTGACTGGCGCTATCACCATCGGTGGGTGACGGGCAGCGGGCAACGGGCAACGGTCCCCGCCGCCACCGAACCCTTTCCGTCAAGCACGTGTCAGAGTTGCGATGATAGCGCTTTCGATTCCCCGGGAACGAGGCGGTTTGAGCGAAAGACAACTGATCGCGCGGGTCGTTGCTGGAGAACCCAGTGCCCAGCGTGAATTGTACGACACTCATGTAGACCGCGTATTCAGACTTGCCTTCCGGCTTGCCGGCGACGATGACCTGGCTCGCGATTTCACGCAACTCACCTTCATCCGGGCGTTTGAGCGAATCGGCGATTTCCGCCACGAATCCTCACTCTCAACCTGGCTCCATGCCATCGGTGTTTCGATAGCCCTGAACGGCTTGCGCAAGGTGAAGACGGCAAAGAACCGTGAAGCGCCGATTGAAGCGGCATCGGGTATCGGAACGTCGATCAGGGAGGCCGAGCCGGATCTCAAGACGCGTCTCGCGGCGGCAATTGACGCATTGAGCGAGAAGTATCGAACGGTTTTTCTGATGCACGATGTCGAAGGGTTCACACACGATGAGATTGGATCGACGCTCGGCATTCCGGTGGGTACATCGAAGACAAGGCTGTTTCAGGGACGTGCAAAACTCCGTGAGGCGCTGGCGGATTTCAATGGTGAGTGGATATCATGAATGACGATAACCGGCTGGATGATCTGATTCGCAGGGCAGCGGCGGGGCATAATTCTCCGCCGGAGACACCGCGCGAGGAGATGTGGGCGGCGATCGACGCGGCGAGGTTCAACCGTGACGGCACAGTCCCGGACGTTCCGCGACTGTTCGTAGTACCGGCGGTAGCCTCGGCGACCGGTAGGCCGGTCGCTCGCGAGTCCTTGCCTGAAACGATATCCCCTCGCCCTCGCTTCGGCTGGTTGAGCATGGCAGCCGCGGCAGTGCTTCTCGTGGCTACTGGCATCGGTATAGGGAAGTGGACAACGAACAGCGCCGGACCCGCGCGAAGCATTCCGGTTAAAACAGCTTCTACAGGCGTGCGAGTGCCGGCCATCGTATCGCTCGGCGAGCCTGGGGAAGGGCAGGCCGCTGAATTACCGAACTACGCCGAGGGGTTGGCCGCTGAATCTCAGGATCCTCTGCGCGTGGCCGAGCCCAGCGCGGTTTCGACGAATCGCCCGCGCTCCGGGTCATTCCGAAACCCCATGGCATCACCTGTCACATCGAAGGCAGACAGACGAGTAGCCACCGGGCTCCGCAGCCTGCAAAGGTCGCCATCGACTGGCGGATTCGCGTCTGACGATCGGGAAACTTCCGCGGCTGGATCGCAGTCTGTAGTGCCCTATCAGGTCGCGACCATCAGACATCTCACCGATGCGGAAGCGTTGCTGACGTCGTTCACGCTCGAATCCCGCGACCAGCAGACGGATTCGCGTCTGGCGGGGTGGGCGAAGGGTTTGCTGTCCAACACCCGCCTGCTTCTTGATTCCCCGGCAGGCGATGATCCGCGGCGCGCGAAGCTCCTCGAAGATCTCGAGCTGGTTCTGGCGCAGATCGTCCAGCTATCGCCGCGCTCTGCAGCTCAGGAGCGCGATCTGATCGACGGCAGTCTCAGAAACGGAGCAGTAATGACACGCTTGCGCACCGCGATTCCCGCGGGGCCGACGAGAGGATATTAGGGAGACATGATGAAACTGACAGGATTGATCGTAGCGGCCGCCATGTTTTCCGGTGCGCCTCACGAATGGCCGCGGACCGGGGCAGCGCCGGTCGCAGCTCCGGCGATGCATCTCGCAGCTAACATAGCGGTGCGTGCGTCGCGATATGCACGGGATTCCGCGGACGTACTGTATCGCGAAGCGCGCGAGGCACTGAGCCGGGGCGAGTACGCACGCGCGGCGAATCTGTTCGGCAGAGTCGTCGAGCGGTTTCCGAAGTCTGAGTACGCGGGCGAATCGCTCTACTATCAGGCGTTTGCAATGTACAGAAGCGGTGGCACGGAGAAGTTGAAGGATGCGCGAACGCTTCTCGCCCGGTTGCAGAAGAAATATCCGCACGTTGCGCGCAGGGGCGACGTGGCGACGTTGCGCACCCGCATTTGCGGGGAGCTGGCGCGGCAGGGTGACGCGCCCTGCGCCGCGGAGGTTTCCGAGGCGGCCGCGAGCGTCGGCGGCATTGTCGGAAATGCTCTGTCCTCAGCGCAAGCCCCACTTGGAGCGCTCGGTGCAACCGGCGCGGGGGCCTCACGCGCTTCAGGCAGAACGGCGGCCACTGCCCGGGGTGCAAATTGTCCGGCCGAAAACGACGAGGATGACGAACGCATCGCGGCGCTGAACGCGCTGCTGCAGATGGATGCCGCGCGGGCACTTCCAATACTGTCGAAAGTACTTGATCGCCGGGATGCATGTTCAGCCGGCTTGCGCAGAAAAGCGGTGTTCCTGGTTTCGCAGAAGCGCACACCGGAAACGGCTGACATCCTTTTGCGGATTGCCCGTAACGATCCGGACCAGGAAGTGCGCGAGCAGGCCGTGTTCTGGCTTTCGCAGGTGTCGGACGAACGCGCCGTGGACATGTTGCAGGAGATTCTGCGAACCTCGCGCGAGGAGGGGTTGCAGAACAAGGCGCTGTTCGCACTGTCGCAGCATCGAAGTGGGCGCGGCGCCGCGATTTTGCGTGAGTTCGCCACCCGCGATGGCACCTCCGACGAACTCCGCGGACAGGCGATTTTCTGGCTGGGACAGCGTAGATCGCCGGAAAACACTGAGTTCCTTCGGTCGCTCTACTCCCGGCTGAGAAACGATGAGCTCAAGGACAAGATCCTTTTCTCGCTTTCGCAGCAGCGCGGTGTCGGAAACGACCAGTGGCTGATGGACATTGCGATCAATCCCGCCGAGACAATCGAGCTGCGCAAGAAAGCGCTGTTCTGGGCAGGTCAGGGTGGCGTGTCGCTCGATCGACTGGTTCCGTTTTACTCCAGGATGAAGGAGACCGAGATGCGGGATCAGATGATCTTCGTGTTTTCACAGCGCAACTCGCCCGCCGCTGTCGACAAGCTGCTCGATATCGCGAAGAATGATCCAAATCCCGAGCTCCGAAAGAAGGCGATTTTCTGGCTCGGCCAGTCACGTGACCCGCGCGTTCAGCAGTTTTTGCTCGATCTCATCAACCGGTAGAGGGCAGGTCCAATGATTTCCAGACAGACAGGTCTCGTTGTAATTGTCGGGTCACTTGTGGTGATGGCCAGCCTGGTGCCGCGACACGCTGCTGCGCAGGGCGCTTCGGTTGCTCGCCGTATCGCCGCGGCGCCTGATGGCCGGGTACGTTTTGCTTTTGCCGCGCGCCCCGGTGTGTGTGGCAACGGCGACCATATCAGCCGAAGCAACAGCGGTAATACGCAGTGGAGTTACAGGGAATCGGCAGACGTTGTGTGGGATCAGGAGTGCAGCGTCGGCCCCGTTCGCATCGTTGCCGATGTTGGCAATGGGCGAATCATGAAACTGCGCACCTATGTCGGCGGCCGGTGGCGTCCAGCGAGTGGCACCGTCACTGATCTTGGAATCGTCTCCGCGCGGGACGCGAGCGATTATCTGATGAGCCTCGTCTCCACGGGCAACGATCGGGTTGCGAAGGACGCCATCTTTCCCGCGACGATCGCGGATAGCGTCGTGGTCTGGCCCGCGCTGCTGCGGGTAGCACGGGACGAGTCCCGGCCGTCAGAAACCCGCAAACAGGCAGTGTTCTGGGTTGGGCAGGCCGCAGGAGACGCAATCACGGCAAACCTCGCCAGTCTGGCGGGTGAGAATGATATCGACCGGGAGATTCGCGAGTCTGCGGTGTTTGCCCTGTCTCAGCAACGAAATGGCGAAGCTGTGCCCGCGCTCATCCGGATCGCCCGCACCAACCGTGATCCAAAAATCCGAAAGAACGCGCTTTTCTGGCTGGGCCAGTCGAGAGATCCACGCGCCCTTGCGCTGTTCGAGGAAATCCTCACGCAGCGTTAGCGGTCAGAAAGCGCGCCGAGGACGTCGGTAATCCTGGCGGCCTGAGCCATGCCCTTGACGGTGTTCATGATCGGCACGCCAAGGGCTTCTCGACCCTGTATTCTCAGTGCTTCGGCCACGAGATATCCGGTCACCGTATAGGTATACGGTATACCGAACGATGGACGGTCAACCCAGTCGCCTTCGTCAATGAGTTCCTGTGGTCCCTTGTAGACCTGTGTCCAGAGAGCGTAGGAGCGGTTTACGTCGAGAAAGCCGTCGCCAACCTGCACCGTATCGCGGCCGGGCACGATTGGTTTCTCGACGAGCTTCTCGACGAGTCCCTGTCGCAATGAATGATTTGCGAGACCCAGCGTTTTGCCGTAACCGCCGGTAGAGAAGAAAATCGCTCGCTCGGGGTATGAATCCTTGATCAGTCGCAGCGTGACGATCTGATCGCGGGTCAGATAGCCCGGCTGAATGGTTGCGACGAGATCCCGCTGCTTGAACAGCTGTGGTTCGCGGAGCTCGAGATATTCGGGCAGCGCGTCTGCTTCGGCGAAGCTCATTGCCAGCGGCGATCTGGTCGGCTTCGGCCATTGCTTGTCCCGATAAATTGCTGGGCCTTTGGCCGCGTCATATTCACGCACCGGCCGGCGAATCATTTGCCGAACGAACCAGTCGGTGTTCAGATATGAAGTCACCAGTACCAGTACGTCCTGGCGCACGCCTTCCACTTCCTGCGCATACCAGAGGGGGAAGGTGTCGTTGTCTCCGTTGGTGATGAGAATGCCGTACGGCTCGACGGAGTTCAGCATATCTGCTCCCCACTTTGCCGTGAAGGTGTCACCGCGGTGCGATGCCGCCTTCCAGTTGCCGACGAGAGGCGCGCACGCGATCAGCAGGAGAGGTGTGGCGAGCAGCCAGCCGCGACGGCTGGCGTAACCGGCGCCATCCGCTTTCGCGCCGCTCGACCCGTCAAGTATCTGAGCGACGGATTGCCAGATATACACAAGGCCGAGCGCAGCCCACACGCCCCACGCCGAGTAGCTCCAGATGTAGAAGTAATCCCGGTCTCGCACCTCGCGAGCAACGTCGTCACCCAGCTCGGGCGACTGCGACCATCCATACTTGAAGTTCATGTAGTAGATGAGCGCCAGCGTCAGTGTGAACATCAGCGGCCCGAAATACCAGAACGTGCGGCGGTCGTGCGTCCAGTGGACATATCCTCCTATCAAGCCAAGAGACAGAAAGACGACTGCCAGTATCGCCTGGAGTGCCGCGCTTTCTCCGTGCGCATCGCGCAACCACTGCCACTTGAAATAGAGCCACCACATGCCGACCTGGGCAGTAAACGGGGCGCCGCGTTCGAGTTTTTTGCCGTACTGCTCGCGGTTGATGTTATCCATCACGCGTTTTTTGGTGAGCTCACTGAACGTGCAGGCGGCGCTTATTTCAGTGACGCAGGCCGTTGTCTCGCCTTCGTTGATTGCCGGAAAGTAAGCTGACCGAATCGGCAGGTAGATGAACGGCGTGAGGCCCAATGCCATCACCAGCAGTCCCTTCGTAAGTAAACGCCAGTTCAGAAAAGTTTGCCAGCGGCGCACGAGAATAGCCACGCCCACTGCGGGTGCCGCAAGAAATCCGGCAGGGTGATTGGCATAGCCAAGGCCAAGCAGGAAGGCGACCAGTATGAGCCGGCGGTTGGCTTTGGGACCATCGGGATCGTCGGTCCACGAAATCATCAGCCACGAGACGGCAGTGAAGAAAAAGAGCGAGATGGTGTAGACCTTCTCGTTTACAACGCTCTGGTTCCAGACGGTGAACGCCGTTGCGCCGATCAAAGTCGCAAGAGCGGCGCCGAGCAGGCGTTGCCACCCGTTGCCAATCCATCCTGAAAGAATTCGCTCGGTTATGAGAAACCAGAATCCAGCGGACAAGGCGCTGGCAAGCGCGGCCATCGTATTGATCTGCTGCGCGTAGCTGCCGGGAAGGGGAAGCTGGCCGAACACATTCGCCAGCAAGATGAAAAAGGGGTTGCCGGGGGGATGCGGCAATCCGAGCACCTTCGCGGCGGCCATGTATTCGCCGGTATCCCACATCGCCGTGGAAGGCGCAATCGTGATGAAGTAGAGTACGAACACCGCCAGCGCCGCGATTCCCGCCGCGGCATAAGAGGGCTTGTAGCCCGCCCCGGTGTCTGAATGAGAAAGCGTTGCGGCCGATCTTGAGTTGACTGCTGTCATCGTTGTTTCGAGGAGGTTGCGGTGCCGTGGTCGAGCACCCCGCTTCAAGCGAACAAATCTACACCTTTGCGGGGGCCGTCCCCGGGCCGTCAAAACCCGACGAGCACGCATAATCCGCCTTACTCACTACCTTACCATGATGGACTTCTCCTCGATTTCGACACAACTGTCATCCAATCCGTTGATTGCGATGGGCATTCTTTTCGTTGCGGGCGTGTTGACGAGCCTGACGCCCTGCATCTATCCAATGATTCCGATAACGGCCGCCATTGTCGGCGGGCAGACGGTAGGTGAGGAGAAGCCGCCGCGATGGAGGACGCCGCTCCTGACTTTTGCCTATGTCATGGGACTGGCGCTTGTATATGCTTCGCTAGGGCTCGTCGCTGGCCTTACCGGCACGATGTTTGGTTCGATAAGCACCAACCCGTGGTTCTATTTTGCGATGGCGAATCTGTTGATGATCGCGGCCCTGTCGATGCTCGACGTTCTACCCGTACGACTCCCTGCGTCGCTCGTCACGCGTGCATCGAGCGCGGGAACGGCTGGCCGATTCTCGGGGGCGTTCGTGATGGGGTCCGTTTCGGGCCTGGTCGCGGCTCCATGCGGTGCGCCCGTGATGGCCGCCGTCCTCACCTGGGTCACGACGACGAAACAGGCAGCACTTGGGTTCGTCTATCTGTTCAGCTTTTCGGTCGGTATGTGTGCGCTACTCGTTGCTGTCGGGTTGTTCAGTGGGACGGTGACAAGGCTGCCGCGCGCGGGAGCGTGGATGGTATGGGTGAAGCGCGGGTTCGCACTCGTCATGATTGGAGTCGCGGAATACTATCTGGTGCAGATGGGGTTGCTCCTGATATGACGGCGCCAAGGCGTTCTGAACACTTCCCGGTTACAGCGGGTAAATAACAACCGATGACCGCCCTCCCCCCAATGGAATTGCTCCGATGCGACTAAGCAACCTCATGTCCGCCGCCCTGATTGCAGTTTCGGCGACTCTTGTCTTTACTACCTCCGCCAGCGCCCAGGAAATCGGGATCGCGGTGGGCAAACGCGCTCCGGCCGCGATTGTCAAAACTCTCGACGGAAAGTCGGTCGATCTCGGCTCGTATGTCGGCCGCACGCCGATGCTTATCGAGTTCTGGGCGACATGGTGCCCGCAATGCCACGAACTCGAGCCAGCACTTCTGGCCGCGCAGAAGAAGTACGCCGGCAAGGTCAAGTTCATCGGTGTTGCGGTGTCGATCCGACAATCTCCGGCGCGCCTCAAGGCATATGTCGCCAAGAACAAGCTCACCCACGAAATACTTTTTGATGCCGACGCCAACGCTTCTGACGCTTATGAGGTGCCGGCTACGTCGTACGTCGTCGTCGTTAACCGCAAGGGTAACATCGTTTACACCGGGCTCGGCGGCTCCCAGAATCTGGAAGCCGCAATTCGAAAAGCGCTTTAGAGGGAATCCACCGGCACGGGTGCCAGCTTGTCGATAACGGCGCCCAGCTCGGTGTAGGCGGTGGCAGCCAGAACCCGGAACGGCTTTGTAACGTAAGCAACCTTTCCGGCCGGATCGATCACATATAGAGCCCGCGTGTCGGTGTTCCGTTTCGCGTCGAACGAATCATACATCGCGCCCACCTTCGACCCCTTGTCGCTGGCGAACAACATCGGGAAATGCTGCTCCCGGGCCCACGATGCGAGAGTTGTATCTGCGTCGACGCTGATGCCGACCACCACGACTTTTCTTCCATTGTTGAACAGCGTGGCGTACTGATCACGGTACGCCTCCATTTGGACTGTTCAGCCCTTTGTCCGCGCCTGGTAGAAAAATGCCAGCACTACAGTCTGTCCGCGGTAGTCGCTGAGCATGAACGGCCTCTGCAGGAGGCCGTATCGCGTGGCTCCCGGCAATGAGAAATTGGGAGCCATGCTGCCCACCACCAGGGCAGCGGCCGGGACTTGCCGCGGCGCCTGCGCGCTGGCCGGTATTCCCGTCAGGACAAGGGCGGCCGCCATTCCGATCGTGAAACTCCGATGCATCATTTGTCGTTGTTCGCTGGAGGGTGAGAAGGTATGATAGCCGATGGTACGAGCCTCGTGCCAGCGGGCAATCGAGAATTTTCGAAGTGCAAACCCAACGGAGTTTCCAACGATGGCAGCGCCGCTCACCGCAATCCCCGGCCATACGGGCAGAATCGATTCCGCATCCCGCGCGGGAACCCGGACGATGGCCGCCGAATGGCCGATCTACGCCATCGTCGCGGCCTCGACGTGCATTGCCGTTGGACTGATCTGGGACATCTCATGGCACCGCACCATCGGTCGCGACACTTTCTGGTCGCCCCCCCACCTGCTCGAGCAGATCGCCGCAGTCGTTGCAGGACTGAGCTGCGCCTGGATCGCGCTCCGTACGAGCTTCGGAAATGACAGAGTAGCGGAGAGCAGGTCGGTCCGTTTCTGGAAGTTTTTTCATGCCCCGCTCGGCATCTGGGTCTGCATCTGGGGCACCGTGATGATGATTACGTCGGCGCCGTTCGACAACTGGTGGCACAACGCGTACGGGCTGGATGTCAAAATTATCAGCCCGCCGCACATCATCCTTCTCATGGGTATGCTCGGGATTCAAATCGGCGCGATGCTCCTTGCACTGGCAGCGCAGAACCGGGCGACCTCAGAGCGCGACCGCAGCCGCCTCGGGATGATTTTCGCCTATTCCGCCGCTGTGGTCGTCGTCATGATGACAATCATGCTCATGGAAGACGCAGGTTTCGCCAATGAGATGCACGGCTCTGGTTTCTACAAGGCCACGGCCGCCGTGCTTCCGTTGTTCCTGGTAGCGTTCGCGCGATCGTCGAGACTCAGCTGGCCAGCGACGCGCATCGCAGCATGCTACATGGCAATCGTCATTCTCAGCATCTGGGCGCTGCAGCTCTTTCCCGCTCAACCGATGCTCGCTCCGATCTACAATGCGGTCACGAGCATGGTGCCACACCCGTTTCCGCTGCTCCTGGTATTTCCCGCCCTCGCATTCGACATTCTCATGCGCCGTGCGGGCGCTACACACGACTGGCTGCTGTCGGCGGCACTGGGCGTGACATTCGTCGCAGTCATGATCGGGATACACTGGTACTGGGCTGAGTTCATGCTCTCCCCCGCGGCCCGGAACTTCGTATTTGGCGCCGATCAGTGGGACTACACCGAGCGGCTTGGCCCGTGGCGTTACGAATACTGGAATGTCGATAAGGACGCCCGCGGCAATTTGAGCGTTCCAACGCTCGCTGCAGGTCTGGGTATGGCCGCGATCTTCGCTACCGTTGGCTCCCGGGCGGGGCTGTGGTGGGGCAAGGGCATGTCCAGAGTCAAGCGCTAATGTATGGGCTCCCATACATGTTTCAGCGTTTCGTTTCGAGAATTGACGCTTCCGTTGAGGGTGCGGGAGTGAAGACAGCTTTCCGGATTTTCGGAGTCGCACTTCTTTACATGATCGCCGCCGCGCATGTCGGTAGTCCTGACACGTGGTTCGAGGGCAAAGCGGGTGCCTACCCGGTGACAGTTCAGATTATGCCGGCAGGGGTTGTTCCGGGCGTGGCCCGTGTTTTCGTACGCATTGCCGGTGATCAGCCCGAGCGCGTTACAGTTCAGGCCAACCGTTTCGACGCAACTGGTGGCGCACCGCCACCCGAGGTGGCACCTCGTGTAGAGGGCGAAGCCGGACTGTTCGCCGGTAACCTGTGGATAATGACTGGTGGATCCAACAGCGTCACTGTCGAGGTCACCGGTGCCAGGGGTCGAGGTAGTGCGGTCGTTCCAATGGTGGCGTCGGCAACGCGCCGGCTGGAGATGGATGTTCCAATGGGCATTGGCCTTGCGGCGATGGGCATCCTCCTCTTTGCCGGACTCGTGACGATCATGGGTGCCGCGGTACGCGAGAGCACCCTCCCCCCCGGTGAAGCAGCGGGTACAGCCAGTCATCGACGCGCCCGTAATGCCATGCTCGCAACGACCGTTGTCGCTGCCGCACTGGTGTTTGGCGGGTGGACCTGGTGGAATGCGGAAGATGAAGGGTTTGTCGACAGCATGTTCAAGCCGCTCAAATCGCAAGCGAGTGTTCGGACTGGCCCCAGCGGAGCCGTACTGCACCTTGCCATCGTCGATTCACCATGGGTGATGCGCGGTGACTCTGCATGGCTGAGCCGAAATCGGGCCAGCGCGTGGACTCCGTTGATGCAGGACCACGGCAAGCTCATGCACCTGTTCCTGGTTCGCAACGATCTCTCCGCGTTTGCTCATCTGCATCCGTCATCCGTCGATTCGGTGAGCTTTCTGGCTGACTTGCCAACTCTGCCGGCGGGACAGTACCGGGTATTCGCGGATATCGTCCACGAAAGTGGATTTACCCAGACGATGGTGAGCTCTCTGAATCTTCCGACCCCGGCCGCACCCATATCGAAGACAGCTGCCACGGGAGTTTTCGGGGTAGCGGGGGGAGTTGCAGCGTCGGCTTCGGGCGCCAGTCAGGATGATTCGTGGCTCGCCGGCCCGGTGGATAAGCAGGCGACCACGGCAACACTTGCAGGGGGTATCGCGGTGACATGGAACCGCCCACCGGGCCCCATTCTGGCGGGGGTGCCGGCCCCGTTGCAATTCACCGTAACTGACCGTGACGGCGGTCCGGCTCAACTGGAACAGTATCTGGGGATGCCCGGGCATTCGGTCGTCGCGCGGGACGACGGCTCAGTATTCGTCCATCTTCATCCGGTCGGGACGATCTCGATGGCTTCCCAGATGGCGTTCGCCATGCGCGAGCCGGGAGACACTGTCAGGGGCCGCCTTGGCAAGAGAATAGCCGCGGCAGCGATGCCCGACATGGCCCACGATTCTGTCACGTCCAACATCGTCTCGTTCCCGTATGCATTCCCCAAGCCAGGGAACTATCGGGTATGGGTGCAGGTGAAGCATCAGGGAGCGATTCTGACAGCCGCATTTCACGCCACTGTCGAAGATGGCGCGGAGCGTGCACGGTAATTGCCCGATTGGTCAGGCTGGCGCGGTTGAACCCTATCCAGCGCGTCGCGTAGCCGACCCCAACAGGGAGTTCCACATGAATCGCAAGCTTATGTCGTTCGTCGCAGCGGGGGCCGTCACCATTGCGTCGCCTTTGAGTGTCGCTTTCGGTCAGTCGGCGAAAGCTCCTGCTTCCCAGGCAGGCAGGCTGGCTGGTCCGACCGTTGCCGCCAGCACAGCGGGCATCAGACCATCCACTTCCGTCAAGAGCGCGGCGTCCGCGCCTCAGGCTCGCGATGAGCGAAACATGGGGGCGGGCCAGAACGTGGCTCTCATGGTTGTCGGAGGTGCAGCGCTCGTAATCGGCGCCGTGATAGGCGGCACTGCCGGACTCCTACTCGCCGTAGGCGGAGCCGTGGTTGGCCTTTACGGGCTTTATAACTTCGTTCAGTAGCGCAATCGTTGGGGGGGGGGGGGGGGGGCCCGCCCCCCCCCCCCCCCACGACTCTACTTTCGCCGGTCGTCGACCGCCGACAATCTTTCCGTACGACGGAAGGCGGATGGTGCAGACCGCTCGTCGGTACCACGCGGCGCGGTTTCAGCAACAGCCCTTTTTGTCGCCCGACGAAGCGGGCTCCCCAGATCTGGAAGGTCAATCGCCGCTCTCACGTAGCCATATCGGCCATTGAATCCCCCGGGTGACTGCCCCGAGAAGAGATAAATGCCCCGCGTCTGATTGGCCGTGATGAGCGTGTCAGGATAGGTGTCGAGAACGTTGTTTGCGCCCACAGTCAGATTCAGCCGATTGGCAAACTTGTAACTCAGGGCAAGGTCGGCGACCCACTGAGAACCGAAAGTCTGATCGGCAACTCCACTTGTTGCCCCCTGGAATACCGTGAACTCGCCGAACCTGCTTGCATGAATATTTGTGGTCAGGTTGCGAAACACGTGATTTGCTGTGAGGCGGACGCTGTTCTTCGGCTGGCCTCTTTCAATGAGAGTGCGCTGAACACGGTCGAACAACGCCGTGCTGACGGCCGTCAATTGCGGCGGCGTGGCCTTCACGTTCCTCACGTCGGTCTCATTCTGGTTGTAGCCTCCGGTGAGTCTCAGCAGTCCCGCCTCACCGAGCTCGATGCCGTAGTTGACGACTACGTCGAGCCCCTTGGTGCGGGTATCGATGGCATTCGTGAAATAGCGGGCACCGCTTACGCCGGGAATCCCGTTGTTCGCCAGGAGGTTACGTACCGAGGCGTCGATGAAGTTGCCGGAGAGCACGATCCGGTCGTCGATTTTCACATCGTAATAGTCAGCCGAGACCGAGAAGTTGTTGCGAAGCCGGAAGGTCAGGCCGCCGCTTACGTTGAACGATTGCTCCGGCGTCAGCGCCGTTGCGCCGAGCAAGGTTGCGCCGGGGCTCCCAACAGCGAATGTCCGAATCTCGAACGGTGTGTTGACACCGCCGACGTTCACGAAGTTCGTCGCAACCGAGGAAAAATTGGACTGGCCAAGCGAAGGGGCGCGGAACCCCGACTGTACGGCGCCGCGAATCGCCAATCCCGGGACAATCTCGAGCCGGGCAGCGAATTTCCCGTCGACGGTGGAGCCAAAGTCACTGTAGTTTTCGACGCGTCCGGCAACCGCCAGCAGCAGCTGCTGAATCGGCGTGGCCTCGACGTCGATGTATCCGCCGACGTTGGTACGAGAGGCATCCGCTTCGTCAACGGGTCTGAATCCGGGAAACACCTGCGTGAACGGCGGTGCTATGCCTCCCGCTCTCGGTCCGTCCAGAATGCGCTGGGTTCCAACCGCGAATGAATTTTCGTCACCGCGCTCCAGCTTGTATCCATCGCGCCGCGCTTCCGCGCCGACAGCGACGTTGACTGGTCCGAGCCCTGTGCCTCTGAACAATCTTGCGAAGTCAAGATTGCCAACCAGTTGATTCAGCCGCAGCGCACCAGCATAGAATTCGGTCGGCGACGCCAGTCCCAGTGAGACGTTGGCGGTCTGCTCGATGTTGAACTCGAATGAATTCGCCCCGTAAACCCCGCTCAGATCCCACTTCCATTCACCGAAATTACCACGCACTCCCAGGGAGGCCGAGCCATCCCTGATGTCGCTACCGATGAGGGGCAGAAAACCGTTCGGATAAAGGCCGCGAATCGTTCTGTCATCGGAGCTTCGTCGGAAGAATCCGGGCGCAAGACCATCGCGCATCCCGTAGCCGCCAAACGCATAAACCCTGAGACCCGATTCGAGCGGGATCTCACCGTTCAGGAAAAATCCGAGGTCGCGCGACTCGGAGTCACCCGACCAGCTCTGCCGCTGATTTTCATTTCCATAGATCGCAGTGCCATCAGGCAGCTCAGCGCAGCCGACGGTAACGCTGAAACACTGAACGGTTGTATCCACGCGTGCACGGTTGGTACGGTCGCGGTTCCTGAACTCGCCAGTCAGATGAACGAAGCCGTCTCCGCGAATCGCACGGCCCAGATTGCCGTCGATCTGAAAAACCTGGCCGTCAGAGTAATCGGCGCTTCCGCCGAGGCCCTCGAAGGTGGAAAACGTCCGGCCAACAGTTGTGGACAGCGACGTTTGTGCTTCCGATTTCAGAATGACGTTGATGACGCCCGCGATGGCGTCGGATCCGTACTGTGCAGCGGCGCCATCGCGCAGAATCTCGATGCGTTCGATAGAGGCCACCGGAATCGCGTTAAGATCGACGCTGGTAGAGCCGCGTCCCACCGATTGGTTGACGTGGACAAGCGATGTGGTATGACGCCGCTTGCCATTGACGAGAACGAGGGTCTGGTCCGGCCCCAGACCGCGGAGTGTCGCCGGCCTGATGTGATCCGTACCGTCGTTCACCGACGGCCGCGGGAAATTCACCGACGGCGCGAGCATCTGAATCACCTGACTCGTTTCCTGTGCGCCGGTATTCCTGATTTCCGCAGCCGACAGTACGTCGATTGGTACCGGTGCTTCGAGAACAGTACGATCGGTCGCTCGAGTGCCCGTGACAACAACTTCATCCAGCCCGGTGGGGGCACTTGAAAGAGTAAAATCCTGAGTGGCTGTCGCCCCCGATGTGACTACAACGGTATCCTGCTCCGGCGTGTAGCCGATGCGATTCACTCGAACCACATACTGCCCCGCAGCCAGATCGAGCCGGTACGATCCATCCCCACGCGTTTTCGTGGCCTGCAGCGTGCCTTCCACCGATACGAGCGCGTCACCCAACGCCTGAGCGTTTCTCGCGTCGGTGACGCGGCCGGCGATGGTGCCCGACTGAGCTTGCAGAGAAGACCCAGTTGCGAAAAGCATAAGAGAAAACAGGAAGCAACTCAGCTTCCGACCCGACGCGGCGAAAAGCGCGCGCGTCGGATATACGGGTTGCAGTGGGACAAGGCCTTGTGTCATAGGGCAACGTTCTCCAGTATGGGCAGACAGCTTCGCTCGGGAAATGCCGTGGGGGAGCGGTCCCAATATCCACCGGGAACGGCAGGAGTGCAACAATGAATGACGTGCTTCGCGAGCACGGCGGCCTTACATTGTTCAACTCGTCAAGTCCGCGAGCGTTGCAGCAGATCCATGTCAAACCCGAAGGAGTGTAATGATGAAACCGATTTCACCCACGATTCACGGCGTGCTCGATTACCTCATGGTCCCGGTGTTCTTCCTTGCGCCGAGGCTGTTTGGATTCGACGGTCTCCCCGCGACCATCTCGATGGTTCTTGCCGGAGTTCATCTCATCCTGACGGCGCTGACCGCGATGCCGCTCGGCCTGATCAAGGTGATTCCATTCAAGGTTCACGGCGCCATCGAGCTCGTCGTGGGCTTTGCACTCATCGCCCTGCCGTGGATCCTCGGTTTCGCCCAGGTCAACTCCGCGCGAAACTTTTTTCTCGCCGTGGGAATCGTGATTCTGATCGTGGCAATGCTTACCGACTGGAAGAGCACCGGCGGTGTGACTGCTCGCAGCTGAACCGCCACCGTCGGTTCCAGTCAGGGGACGTGCAGCACCCCTGACGACACGAGTACCGACGCACCCCCGACCCGGACGGCTTGAATCGCACTACCGCGAATGTCAGTCTCCACCTCAAGCCGGCTCGGTCTTCCCATCTCGACACCTTGATGGATCGTCCATTTCAGCAATCCGTCCTGCCGGTTGGATCGCCACGCGAGGTAGCCACCGAGCGCAGCGGCCGCTCCACCGGTGGCCGGATCTTCCGTGATCCCCATGGTGGGCGCAAACATGCGCGACCTGATCACGCCATCGCCGCGCTGGACACCATCGCGCGCGGCAGATTCGAGGTCTTCGACGAATAGATAGATCTCGGGAGCCCAGGTGTGGCTGAGCTCTTTCTCCCAGATGTCGAGCCGTACGCGCGCCCTTCCAAGGGCAGCGAGGTTCCGTAAGGGGACGAACAGAAATGGGACGCCGGCCGACACGGCCTCGACCGTCATGGATCCGCCGCTCTGGATGTCGCCGGGCGCGAGTGAGAGAATCGACGCAAGTATATCGACACCGGGAACGCTCTCCCTTCTTTCAGGCAGCCGCGGTGCCGTCAACTGACAGAAAACGGAGCCGCTCGCGGTGGTGCGGATCAGTACCCGGACGGGGCCCGCCAGCTCTTCGAACACGATTCGTGTATCTGCACCGGCAGACTCGATCTCGCCGGTGACGGCCAGCACAAATGCGGCTCCCACCGTTGGATGCCCTGCGAAAGGGAGTTCGCCGCCCGGGGTAAAAATCCGGAGCCGTCGCGTGTGTGAAGGATGCTCCGCCGGTAACACGAACACTGTTTCGGAGAAATTGAATTCTCGCGTGATGGACAACATGTGCTCGTCACTCAACCCGATGGCGTTGGGGAGGACGGCCAGCTGGTTGCCGCCGAACGCTTCGTCGGTGAAGACGTCAGCCGTATGGTATTGGTATGGCATGCGTCAGGTACCATCCGCTACACTGGGTGTAATCAGATGCAGCGGCGACTTCGATTCAGTTGTGAGCTGGTCTATGGTGCACTGAGCGGGAGCCTTGTCCGGCCGCCAGCGCAAAAATTTCGTACCGTGCCGAAAGCGTCCACCGGTAAAATGGTCGTACTCGACCTCCGCGACGAGTAAGGGCGCCAGGGGTTTCCACTCCGAGCTTCGTTTCGTGCTCCACCTGCTGGGACCGCCAGGTGCCTTGCCGGTGAATCCCGGTGCCTCGATGAGACCTTCGAGCTTTGGCACCAGCTCTTCACGAGTCGCGGTGCTGAACGCTGACGAGAAGCCAACATGGTTGAGTAACCCATCGTCATCGTACAATCCCAGCAGCAACGAGCCGATGACCGGGGCCTTCTCGAGATATCTGAAGCCCCCGACCACGCAGTCAATGGTTTTCCGTTTCTTGACCTTGATCATGCCGGATCGCTCGCCAGACATGTAAGGCAGATCGAGACGCTTGGCAACGATTCCGTCGAGTCCTCCGCCGACGGTTTCAAACCACTGCGTCACTACATCAATTTCCCGGGTTGCCGGCGAAAGTCGCACACTGTCGTCCTGCAGATACTTCAAGGCAAACGAGTCGAGCAGGGGCCTGCGTTCGATGAGCGGGTGCGAAACCATCGGCAGGCCCCGCTCGCTGACGAGGAGATCGAAGACGATATACACCGCTGGCGTTTCCGTCGAGAGCTTTGCAATTCGGCTTGCCGCCGGGTGGATGCGCTGCAGCAGATCGTCGAAGGAGAGTGCGCCCCTGACGGGCACGACGATTTCACCGTCAAGCGCAAACCGTGGGGCCTCGAGTGCCAGAAGCGCCGCGACCACCTCCGGAAAATACCTTTCCAGCGGCTGACCGGATTTCGACTGAAGCCTGACGTCGTCGCCATCCCGAA